>NZ_JBHWIQ010000012.1:111591-255622 GCF_042732055.1 Streptomyces sp. NPDC059816 | reverse complement strand
TCACCGAGGAGATCAACAAGCGCAAGGGCTGACACCCCCCACACCCGCCTTCGTCTTACGGCCGGGCCCCGCACCCAGCACGACAGGGCCGACAGCCGTCCGGGCCCCCGCGACCACGCACCACACCACCGGTCACGGGGGCCCGACCCATGCCCGGCGACGCCACCCCGACTCACGCCCGCCCGACCCAGGCCCCCGACCCGAGCACACCGCGGACCCCGACACCACTCACGCAGCCACACCCGTGAAAAGCGACCGCACGCACGCGCGAACAGCGACCGTACGACCGGTTGTCCACCCCGGGCCCAGGGGAATGCTCCCCCTCACGGACCGAAACGCGCACCTCCCGCCCGGCCCGCCACCCGGGCCCCAACCGCGAGCTCCTACCCGGGTGACCGCGTTTCGCGGGCCCGATCGAGTGAACTGCGCGACCGCGGACAGGAGCGGCCCAGCACGCACGCCACACACCGCCCCCACCATCGATACAAAGAGGACAAAAGCCGCACATACCCACATATTCGAGCCACTGCCTCGCAGAGCCCCCAAGGTGATGCCGTGAATCCGCCGATCGGTCGTGTTCCCGTAACTGATCTCCACCCCCTGGTCGACCACGGGCGCCGGCCCGCGAAGGCGGTGGTGAACGAATCGTTCCTGGTCAGTGCCACCGTGTTCCGTGAGGGCCAGGACGCCGTGGCCGCGGGCGTGGTGCTCGCCGACCCGGACGGGAGGACCGGGGCCCTGACTCCGATGCGGGAGCTCGCCCCGGGCAGCGATCGCTGGGGGGCCACCGTCACCCCGACCGGCGAGGGGCGCTGGACCTTCACCGTGGAGGCGTGGAGCGACCCCCTCGCGACCTGGCGCCGACACGCCCGGATCAAGGTCCGGGCGGGCATCGACACCGAACTCGTCCTGGAGGAAGGCGCCCTGCTGCACGAGCGGGCGGCCAAGGCGGTGCCCAAGGCCAAGGGCCGCCGGGAGACCGTGCTCGGCGCCGCGGACGCCCTGCGCGACCGGAGCCGTCCGCCCGCCGCGCGGCTCGCCGCGGCCGTGGCCCCCCGGGTCACGGAGGTACTCGACCGCCATCCGCTGCGGGACCTGCTGACCGTCTCGGATCCCGCACCGCTGCTGGTGGAGCGGCGCCGGGCGCTGTTCGGCTCCTGGTACGAGTTCTTCCCGCGCTCCGAGGGGGCCCGGACGGCGCCCGGCAAGCGTCCGGTGAGCGGCACGTTCAGGACGGCCGCCGAGCGGCTGCCGGCCATCGCGGCGATGGGCTTCGACGTGGTGTACCTGCCGCCCGTTCACCCGATCGGCAGGACGTACCGCAAGGGCCCCGACAACACCCTTTCGGCGGGCCCCCACGACGTCGGCGTGCCGTGGGCGATCGGCTCGCCGGAGGGCGGGCACGACGCCGTCCACCCGGACCTCGGGACCCTCGACGACTTCGACGCGTTCGTGCACCGGGCCCGCGAGCTGCGCCTTGAGGTCGCCCTCGACTTCGCGCTCCAGTGCTCCCCCGACCACCCCTGGGTGGCCGAGCACCCCGAGTGGTTCCACCACCGGTCCGACGGCACGATCGCCCATGCCGAGAACCCGCCGAAGAAGTACCAGGACATCTACCCGATCGCGTTCGACCGGGACATGGACGGCCTGGTGCGCGAGACCGTGCGCCTGCTGAGGTTCTGGATGACCCGCGGGGTGCGGATCTTCCGGGTGGACAACCCGCACACCAAGCCGGTCGTCTTCTGGGAACGCGTCATCACCGAGGTGAACGCGTCCGATCCGGACGTCATCTTCCTGGCCGAGGCGTTCACCCGTCCCGCGATGATGCGGACCCTCGCAGCCGTCGGTTTCCAGCAGTCGTACACGTACTTCACCTGGCGTAATTCCAAGCGCGAGCTGACCGAATACCTGACCGAACTGGCCGGCGGGGAATCGGCTGCGGTGATGCGCCCGAACCTGTTCGTGAACACGCCGGACATCCTCCACGAGTACCTCCAGCGGGGCGGACGCCCGGCGTTCGAGGTCCGGGCGGTGCTCGCGGCCACGCTCTCCCCGTCCTGGGGCGTGTACAGCGGATACGAACTGTGTGAGAACACCGCGCTGCGCCGCGGCAGCGAGGAGTACCTGCGCTCCGAGAAGTACGAGTTGCGTCCCCGGGACTGGGAGGCGGCCGAGCGTGCAGGGCGTAGCATCGCGCCCCTGATCACCACCCTCAACCGGATCCGCAGGCGCAGTCCCGCCCTCCAGCAGTTGCGAGACCTCCACTTCCACCACACCGACCAGGACGCCGTGATCGCGTACTCGAAGACCGCCGCGGGACCGGGCGGTTCGAACACGGTTCTGGTGGTCGTGAACCTGGATCCGCACCACACCCAGGAGTCCACGGTGTCGTTGGACATGCCGCAACTCGGACTCGGCTGGCACGAGTCCGCACCGGTGCGCGACGAGCTCACCGGCGAGACCTACCACTGGGGCAGGGCCAATTACGTGCGCCTAGAACCGGGCCGCGCGCCCGCGCACGTCTTCACGCTCCTGCGACCGTCCTCACCGATCGGAGGGTCACCCACACGATGATCGTCAATGAACCCGTACCCGACACGTTCGAAGACACGCCGGCCCGGGACCGTGACCCGGACTGGTTCAAACGGGCCGTCTTCTACGAGGTCCTCGTCCGCTCGTTCCAGGACAGCAACGGTGACGGCGTCGGCGACCTGAAGGGCCTCACCGCCAAACTGGACTACCTCCAGTGGTTGGGCGTCGACTGCCTCTGGCTGCCGCCGTTCTTCAAGTCGCCGCTGCGCGACGGCGGTTACGACGTCTCGGACTACACGGCCGTCCTCCCGGAGTTCGGCGACCTCGCCGACTTCGTGGAGTTCGTCGACGCCGCGCACCAGCGCGGCATGCGCGTGATCATCGATTTCGTGATGAACCACACCAGCGACCAGCACCCGTGGTTCCAGGAGTCCCGCGCCCATCCGGACGGCCCCTACGGGGACTACTACGTCTGGGCCGACGACGACAAGCAGTACCAGGACGTACGGATCATCTTCGTCGACACCGAGGCGTCGAACTGGACCTTCGACCCGGTGCGCAAGCAGTACTACTGGCACCGTTTCTTCTCCCACCAGCCGGACCTGAACTTCGACAACCCGGCCGTGCAGGACGAGATCATCGCGGCCCTGAAGTTCTGGCTGGACCTCGGCATCGACGGGTTCCGGCTCGACGCCGTGCCCTACCTGTACGTGGAGGAGGGCACCAACTGCGAGAACCTGCCCGCCACGCACCGGATGCTGAAACGGGTGCGCGCCGAGATCGACGCCCACTACCCGGACACGGTGCTCCTGGCGGAGGCCAACCAGTGGCCGGAGGACGTCGTCGACTACTTCGGCGACTTCTCCGAGGGCGGCGACGAGTGCCACATGGCGTTCCACTTCCCGGTGATGCCCCGGATCTTCATGGCGGTGCGCCGCGAGTCGCGTCACCCGGTGTCCGAGATCCTGGCGAAGACGCCCCAGATCCCGTCGGGCTGTCAGTGGGGGATCTTCCTGCGCAACCACGACGAGTTGACGCTGGAGATGGTCACCGACGAAGAGCGCGACTACATGTACGCGGAGTACGCCAAGGACCCGCGGATGCGGGCGAACCTCGGCATCCGCCGTCGCCTCGCGCCGCTGCTCGACAACGACCGCAACCAGATCGAGCTGTTCACCGCCCTGCTGCTGTCGCTGCCCGGCTCGCCGATCCTCTACTACGGCGACGAGATCGGCATGGGCGACAACATCTGGCTCGGCGACCGGGACGCCGTCCGCACCCCGATGCAGTGGACGCCGGACCGCAATGCGGGCTTCTCGTCCTGCGACCCGGGGCGGCTCTACCTCCCGACGATCATGGATCCGGTGTACGGGTACCAGGTCGCCAACGTCGAGGCGTCGATGTCCTCCCCGTCCTCGCTGCTGCACTGGACCCGGCGGATGATCGAGATCCGCAAGCAGAACGCGGCCTTCGGCCTCGGCTCGTACACCGAACTGCCGTCCTCGAACCCGGCGGTGCTGGCGTTCCTGCGCGAGGCGCCCTCCGGGCACGGCGGTGACGGCAGCGACGACCTGGTGCTGTGCGTGCACAACTTCTCCCGGTTCGCCCAACCGACCGAGCTGGACCTGCGACAGTTCAGCGGGCGGCACCCGGTGGAGTTGATCGGCGGGGTGCGGTTCCCCGCGATCGGGGAGCTGCCGTACCTGTTGACCCTCGCCGGCCACGGCTTCTACTGGTTCCGGCTGCGCGAGGAGCCCCGCCAGGACGCCGGTTCCCCGGCGGGCGGCGGTGCCCGGCACCACCTCCCCGGCCGGACGGGCTGACTCCGGAGCAGACAGTACGGGCCCGGGTCCACGGGGGCGCCCCGCGAGCCTGGGCCCGCCGGCCCTGGGGTTCCGGCAGCGGTCCGGGACCCTTCGCAGAACCGCACGAGGCGCCCCGCCAGAAAGGAGCGATCCGCCATGTCGGAGGCCGTCACCCGGGCGGACCTGCCGCCCGTCGCCCGCCCCGAGCTGATCGAATCGCTCGGTCCCCTGCTGCGGTCCTGGCTTCCGCGGCAGCGGTGGTTCGCGGGCAAGGGCCGTCCCGTGCGCGGCTTCACCGTGGTGTCGGCGACGGACCTGGTGCCCCCGGGCAGCTCCCCGCGCCTGCTGCACCTGCTGGTCCGCGCCGAGCAGACCTCACCCGACGGGCCGACCGCGGACTGCTACCAACTCCTCATCGGCGTCCGCCGCTCCCTGCCCCCGCAGCTCGCGCCCGCCCTCATCGGGCGCCCCGACCGGGGACCGCTGCGCGGCGGCACCGTGTACGAGGCGCTCTACGATCCACGGCTCGCCGCCCTGCTGCTGGAGGCGCTGCGGATGCGGGCCCGGATCGGCGAACTGCGCTTCGAGCGGACCGCACAGACCGTGATCCCCTCCGGGCTGCCCTCCCGGGTGCTCGGCGTCGAACAGTCGAACTCCTCACTGGTGTACGGGGATACGTTCATCCTCAAGCTGTTCCGCCGCATCCTGCCCGGCACCCACCCCGATCTGGAACTGCCGCTCGTCCTCGCCACCGAGGGCTGCGGACGGGTGCCGCCGCCGGCCGCCTGGTTCCACGCCGAGGTGGGTGCGCGGGGGCCGGGGGCGGACGCCGACCCGTCCTACGCAGGACCGGACGGGGTGCTCGTGCTCGGCGTGCTCCAACCGTTCCTGGGCGGCGCCCGCGACGGCTGGGACCTGGCGCTGGGCTCCCTCGCCCGGGACGAAGACTTCACCGTGCAGGCCGCTGCGCTGGGCCGGGCCACCGCGGAGGTGCACGGGGCGCTCGCCCGGGCGCTGCCGCCGGTCACGCTCGGCGGCCCGCAGATCGAGGCGCTGGTCCGGGGCATGGTCCGCCGACTCGACGACACCGCCCGGGCGGTACCCGCACTGCGCCCGTACGCCCGGGGGCTGCGCACCGCCTTCGACGCCCTGGGGCAGTTGGGCACGGGACGGCGTTCCTGGACCGCGCAACGGGTGCACGGGGACCTGCACCTCGGTCAGTGCCTGCGCGCCCCCGACGGCGAGTGGTCCCTCATCGACTTCGAGGGGGAACCCGCCCGGCCGCTGACCGAACGCCGGCTGCCGCAGCCCGCGGTCCGTGACGTGGCGGGGATACTGCGCTCCTTCGACTACGCGGCCCGCCAGCACCGTCCCTGGTCCCCCGACTGGGCCGACGCCTGCCGCAACGCCTACTGCGCCGGGTACGCGGGGGTGGCCGGCCGCGACCCCCGGCACGAACCGGTGCTGCTGCGGGCCTACGAGACGGACAAGGCGGTGTACGAGGTGCTGTACGAGGCCCGGCACCGCCCCGACTGGTTGCCCGTGCCGCTCGCCGCGGTGGAACGCCTCGCCGCCCCCGACACCCCGAGCCGCCCCTGAACCACCCCCGCACCTCCCCCACCCGTTCCTCTCCGCCCCCTTCCCCCACCGGCCCCGCCGAGGAGGCACCCCGTGACCCGTCGTCCCCCCACCAGCGAACCGTCCGACACGCCCCGCACCGCACCGGTGGCCGCACCGGTTGCCGCACCGGTGGCGCCGGTGGCCCCGCCGCACCGCACCGCACCGGCCGCCGCCCAGACGCCCGCCCCGCGCGGGACGCCGGCGAAGCCCCCCGGCCGGGGGCGCACCACCCGGACCTCGGACCGGGAGGCCGTGCCGAAGCGCAAGCCCGCGGCCGGAGCACCGAAGTCCGCGACCTCGGCGCCGAAGGAACCCAAGGCACCGAAGGCGGCGAAGGGCCCGGCGCGCACGGGGGCGGCCCGGGCCCGGGGACGCACCGCCGCCGCGGTCCCGCCGCCGGCCCCCGAGGTCGACCCCGTACCCGCCCCCGACCCCGTACCGGCGCCCGAGCCGGCGCACGACCCGGTGCCCGTGGGCGCGCAGGACCGGGGGCGGCTGCTGAGCGGCACCCACCACGACCCGCACGCGGTGCTCGGCGCGCACCCCGTCGCGGGGGGCACGGCCGTACGGGTGCTGCGGCCGTACGCCCTCGGGGTCACCCTGGTCTCGGACGGCCGGCGGCTGGCACTGCGCGACGACGGCGACGGCTTCTTCAGCGCTCTGCTGCCCGCGCCCGGCGTGCCCGCCTACCGGCTGCGGATCGCCTACCAGGGCGCCGAGGTGGAGACGGTCGACCCCTATGCACTGCTGCCCTCGCTCGGCGACTTCGACCTGCACCTGATCGGCGAGGGGCGGCACGAGGAACTGTGGACGGCGCTGGGGGCGCGTCCGCTGACCCACCAGGGCACCGCGGGCACCCGGTTCACGGTGTGGGCGCCCAATGCGCGCGGGGTCAGGGTCATCGGCGCGTTCAACCACTGGAACGGCACCTCCCACCCGATGCGGTCGCTGGGGTCCAGCGGGGTGTGGGAACTGTTCGTGCCGGGCATCGGCGAGGGCGAACTGTACAAGTTCGAGATCGCCCGGCCCGACGGTTCGCTGACCCAGCGGGCCGACCCGATGGCCCGCTACGCCGAGGTGCCCCCCGCGAACGCCTCGGTCGTGCACGTCTCGCGCCACGAGTGGCGGGACGCCGAGTGGCTGGCCCGCCGCGCCACACCGGCCGTGCACGAGGCCCCCTTCTCCGTCTACGAAGTCCACCTCTCCTCCTGGCGCCCCGGCCTGACGTACCGTCAACTCGCCGAGCAGCTCCCCGCGTACGTCAGTGAACTCGGCTTCACCCACGTCGAACTGATGCCGCTCGCCGAGCACCCGTTCGGCGGCTCGTGGGGCTACCAGGTCACCGGCTTCTACGCGCCGACCTCCCGGATGGGCACCCCGGACGACTTCAAGTACCTGGTCGACGCGCTGCACCGGGCGGGCATCGGGGTACTGATGGACTGGGTGCCCGCGCACTTCCCCCGGGACGACTGGGCCCTGGCCGAGTTCGACGGACGCCCGCTGTACGAACACCCGGACCCGGCGCGGGCCGCGCATCCCGACTGGGGCACCCTGGAGTTCGACTACGGCCGGCGCGAGGTCCGCAACTTCCTGGTCGCCAACGCGGTCTACTGGTGCCAGGAGTTCCACATCGACGGGCTGCGCGTGGACGCGGTCGCCTCCATGCTGTACCTCGACTACTCGCGCGAGTACGGCCAGTGGTCCCCCAACGAGTACGGGGGCCGGGAGAACCTGGATGCGGTGGCGTTCCTCCAGGAACTGAACGCGACCGTGTACCGCAAGGTGCCGGGGGTCGTGACGATCGCGGAGGAGTCCACCGCCTGGGACGGCGTCACCCGGCCCACGCACCTGGTCGGCGCGGACGGCTTCGGCGGCCTCGGCTTCGGCCTGAAGTGGAACATGGGCTGGATGCACGACTCCCTCGCCTACGTCGCCCACGAGCCGGTGCACCGCAAGTACCACCACCACGAGATGACGTTCTCGATGGTGTACGCGTACAGCGAGAACTACGTGCTTCCGATCTCCCACGACGAGGTGGTGCACGGCAAACGGTCCCTGGTGTCCAAGATGCCGGGCGACTGGTGGCAACAGCGGGCCGGACACCGCGGCTACCTCGGTTTCATGTGGGCGCACCCGGGCAAACAACTCCTCTTCATGGGGCAGGAGTTCGCCCAGGGTGCGGAGTGGTCACAGGCGCACGGCCCCGACTGGTGGCTGCTCGACCCCTCGTACGCGGCCGAGCCCGACCACCGGGGCGTACGGGACCTCGTACGGGACCTGAACGCGGCGTACCGCGAGGCGCCCGCCCTGTGGCAGCGGGACACGGACCCGGCGGGCTTCGCCTGGGTGGCCGCGGACTGCGCGGAGACCGCGGAGGACAACGTCCTCGCGTTCCTGCGCTTCGACGCGGAGGGCGAACCGCTGCTCGCGGTCTGCAACTTCTCGCCGGTCGTCCGCCACGGCTACCGACTCGGCGTCCCCGACTCCGTCCCCGCCTGGCGCGAGGTCCTCAACACGGACGCCGAACGGTACGGGGGCAGTGGCGTCGGCACGCCCGGTCCGGTGCGACCGCAGCGGCAGGGGGCCCACGGCCGGCCGGTGAGCCTGGAACTCACGCTCCCGCCGCTGGCCACGGTCTGGCTCCGCCCGGCCTGAGCGGCCGACGCGGCCGTACGTCCCGGGCACACGGAGGAGGTTCTCCGAAAAGAGTTTGACCCCCGTCGGCTGCCAACGGTCGGATGGCGTGCCATGAGCACAGGGCCGATGCACCCCGGCATGCACCCCATCGACGACGACCTCGTACGGCGGCTGGTCGCCGGGCAGTTCCCGCAGTGGGCGGGGCTGCCGGTCGAGCGGTACCCGTCCGGGGGCACGGTCAACGCCATGTACCGGCTGGGTGGTGACATGGTCGTACGGTTGCCGCTGGTGCACGGCGGAGCCGACGACGTGGTGAGGGAGCGCACGTGGCTGCCCCGGCTCGCGCCCCACCTGCCCACGCGCGTTCCCGAGGTGCTCGGGAGCGGGGTGCCCGCCGAGGGGTACCCGTGGCCGTGGTCGGTGTACCGGTGGCTGACCGGCGAACGTCCCGAGGCGGGGAACGTGAGCGCACCGCTGCAACTGGCCGAGGACCTGGCCGCGTTCGTGGCAGCGGTGTGGAGCGTCACCCTGCCGGGTGCGCCACGGGCCCACCGCGGCGGACCGCTCGCCTCGCTCGACGCGGAGACCCGGACGGCGATCGAGGAGCTGCGCGGAATCCCGCAGGAAGGCATCGACTGCGATGCCGCCACCGCCGTGTGGGAGGAGGCGTTGCGGACCCCGGGCGGAGACGGCCCGCCGGTGTGGCTGCACGCCGATCTCATGCCGGGCAACCTGCTGGTGCACGGCGGCAGGCTGACCGCGGTCATCGACTTCGGGTGCCTGGGGGTGGGCGATCCGGCCTGCGACCTGTTCCCGGCGTGGAACTTGCTGCCGGCCGGTGCGCGGGAGGTCTTCCGCGAGGCGCTCGGTGTGGACGACGCGACCTGGCTCCGCGGCCGGGCCCGGACGCTCTCGCAGGCGCTGATCGCCCTGCCCTACTACCGGGACACCAACCGGGCGATGGCCCACAATGCCCGGCACGTGATCGGAACGGTGTTGGGTGAGAGTGGCGGCCGGTAGGACCAGCCGCTGCTCGCGGTGTGCGACTTCTCGCCGCTCGTCCGCCACGGCTACCGACTCGGTGTCCCCGCCAGCCGGGTCGTACCGCCACTACTGCGCGGCCGTGCGGTGTCCGTCCTCGGGGACCCGGACACCCCGCACAGCTGGACCTACCTGCCCGACGTGGCGCGGGCCCTGGTGCGGGTCGCGGACGACGAACGGGCGTGGGGTCGCCCCTGGCACGTGCCCACGGAGCCCGCGCGGTCCGCCCGGGGGATGGTCGACCTGCTCGCCGCCCGGGCGGGTACGGGGCCCGTCGCGGTACGCCGGACCCCACCGGCCCTCCTGAAGCTCGCCGGCCTCTTCTCCCCGCTGGTCCGCGAACTGGGCGAGATCCGCTACCAGTTCGACCGCCCGTTCGTGATCGGCTCCCACGCGTACGAGGCGACGTTCGCGGAACGCGCCACGCCCATCGAGGTCCAGGTGGACGCGACGGTGACTTGGTGGCGCGAGCGGCTGGCGGCCCGCCGCTGACGTTCCCGGCCCGACGTGCCACGGGTGCGCACGGGTTTCGCCTGCGGACCTCGGCTCAGCTCACACGCTCGTAGAACGGCCCCTCTGGCGCGAGGTCACGAGAACACAGCGTCACGTCCTCGCCTCTGAGGTACGCCAGCAACCATTCTCCGAACGTCATCTCGTGGAGGTCCCAGCCGGGGCTGTCGAACTCCTGGACCAGGACGCGCCAGGGCGACGAGGGGCCGTCGGGAACGCGGAGGAAGATCCATTCCCCCGTCATGGCCGTCGCCATCGGCATCAACTCACCGGGGTTCGGCCCCACCGGGCTCGGCAGGTACTCGGCCAGGTCCGCTGCACGCCACGCCTTGAGCTCGTCCCTGACGTACTCCCTCAAGTTGCGCAGGGGAAAGCTGGCCGGGTGGTCCAGATACAGCTGCGTGTTGACCGTGATGGAACCGTAGGCGTCCATGACCTCACGGAAGTCCTCAGGGAACGCGACTCCGAACTCCCGCTCCATTTCCTTCCACGGAGCCGGATCGGTCCAGTTGAACCGGGGTTCACCCAACAAGGCTCGTATCTCTGAGAATGTTGCCGTCACTGTTCCTCTTTCGGCGCGTCGAGCCGACGTCGACCTCGGAGTCGATCGCAGTACGTGGCTGGCGACTCTCCTGAGCCGAAAGGGTACGCCGACGCCCCGCACGGAGCCGCGTGGCTCAACCGGCCCGGTCAGAAGTGGATTTCGGCGAGCTTCGCCAGTCGGGTCAACCGCGGGTTGCTCCGCTTGTGGCGGCTGGTC
Organism: Streptomyces sp. NPDC059816; assembly: GCF_042732055.1. Taxonomy (NCBI): domain Bacteria; kingdom Bacillati; phylum Actinomycetota; class Actinomycetes; order Kitasatosporales; family Streptomycetaceae; genus Streptomyces; species Streptomyces sp. NPDC059816. The sequence goes on along the minus strand of NZ_JBHWIQ010000012.1, from coordinate 244,717 downwards.
AGTACGCGCAGCACCTCCTGGGAGGTGGGGTGCACCCTGGCCAGTTGCGGGGCCAGGACCCAGGCCTGCTCCAGGTGTTCCAGGGCCCTGTCCCGATCGCCCAACGTCACGTGCGACCGGGCGATGTTCATGTGCAGGGGGCTGGTACGGGTGGCGGGCAGGGTGATGCCCCTCCGCCGCCGCTCCAGCTCAGCCATGATCGAGACGGCGTCCTCGTGTCGGTTGAGGTCTCCCGAGGTCGCGATCACGTGCACGGCGGTGTTCTCGGGGCCGAAGTGGATGCCGTAGCGGTTCATCTCGCCGTCGAACCGCTCGGCGAGGTCCCATGCCTTGGCGATGTGACTGTCCGCGGCACGCCGGTCCTTCGCCCGACCCGCCAGGGTCAGCCCGCGCAGATGGAGCATCCCCAACGCGTACGCACGTTCCTGCCCGGTCGCCACGCCCTCCACGTGGGAGATCGCCCGCTCGACCACCGCCAGGCCGTCACCGAAGTCCCCGTGGTTCAGATGGACGCCCGCTTCGTCGCGGGCCGCGATGGCCAGGCTCATCGGGTCCGCCTGCTGCGCCGCGATCTTCTGCTTGGTCACCGCCAGGTCCGCGAGGACCATCCAGCGGTGCCGGGCCGCCAGCCAGTACACCGCCGAGTACGCCTGGGCGACCATGGCCCAGGATTCCACGGTCCCTGTGGTGTGGGCGTGCGTCTGCACTCCGGAGACGAGGGCCGGCAGCTTCGCGAGGACTTCGGCAAGGTTGGCGTCCCCGCGCAGGGTCACCATGTGCGCGAGGTCCCGCTTCAGCTCCGCCTCGGTGATCTCTCGACCGCCCGGCAGGTCGAAGCGTCGCACCGCCGTGTGTAGTGCCTTCAGTGAACCCTCCGCATCACGCGGGACCGGGGCGCGGCCCAGCACCTCTTCGAGGGGGATGCCCAGCGCCCGCGCGACGGACGCGGCCGTCCCCTCCATCAGCGCGCGTTCCCCGTGTTCCACCTGGCGGAGTCGGCCCTTGCTCACCCCGGAGGCGGCGGCGAGGCGGTCCCGCCCCCAGCCACGGGCCCTCCGAAGCCGAGCGACGTTCGCTCCCGGCCCGGGTACCTCAATGGTCGATCCCATGCGCCGTCCTCGGTGTCGGCATGCTGGTTCCGTGCGTTCAGCCCCGGGTCATGGTGACGCTCGGTTTCGCATGGCTCCTCGCCGCGGCTGCGAGGAGGTGTTGTGTCGCCTGCTCATCGAGCGCTGCGGCCCAGATGCCCGCCCACGCGGCCTCGTACCGCTCCACGTCTACCGCCCGGTCGAAGTAGCGCCCTCCGACGTACCCATCGGCGTAGACAACCGTCGGTTCCGTGTCGGTGCCGTCCGCCGCGGGTCGAAACCGCTGCATCATGAACGGCCCGGTGACGACCCCTGGATGGGGCCCAGCCGTGAACGGCACGACGCGCAGCGAGATGTGCGACAGGCCCGACATGTAGACGAGATGGGCGAGCTGCCTGGCCATCGCTTCCGGACCGCCGACCGGATAGCGAACAGCAGTTTCGGACAAGGCCACCCGCAGGGGCGTCGGGTCCGTGGCACGCGTGAGGATCGCCTGGCGCTCCATCCGCAGACGGACCCGTCCGGCCAGGTCGTCCTCAGCGATCGCGGGGTAGTGAGCGCAGATGATCGCGCGGGCGTAGTCCCGAGTCTGGAGGAGGCCCGGGACAAGGTCGCTCTCATACGTGGCGAGGTCGTGCGCTGCCTCTTCGAGCCCCGTGTAGGCGTTTCCCAACACGGCGATGCGGTTGGGTGAGTGCCATCCCGCGCACGACTTCGCTTCCGTCGCGAGGTCCATCAACGTCTGCGTCAGGTCCGCCGGAGCGCCGTACGTCATACACATGGCTTGTACGTCCAGAGCCCGGAGTGTCGTATGGCCCGTCTCGATACGCCACATCTTGGTTTCCGACCAGTCGAGCTTGGTCGCCGCGGATCGCACCGTCAGACGGGCCCGGCCACGCAACGTACGCAGATTGCGTCCGAGTTGACGGCGTAGCACCGCTGATCCGGTGTGCCCTTCGGTCATTCCCGTCCCCTCCGTGGGCTTGAGCGCGATGAGCACCCTTCATTCACGATGAAAGACTTTGCCTGACCTCCTCGCAAGAGGGGTCATCAGTTCGAACCTCATAAGGCGTTGCTCGGCGGCAAGACCTTGCCCCACCACCTGCGGAGTGTGCAGCCTGGAAGACCGGCGATCGGACACCCGACCAGCTCATGTTGCGGGCTGTCGTGCGCTCAAGCGGGGCAGCGCTCTCGCTCCGTTCCGGTCGTCGTGTCACCGCACACGAAGCACCGCCCGAGGGGATCGCATGACCGATCGGCGCACCGGCCCGGCTCACTCATCGGCTTCCGACCCACCTCCCGTGCTGCTGTTGCACGGGAACCCCAGATCCGCCCGCGCCGCGCGGCGGTTCGCCCGCGAGCGGGTCGAGGCGTACGCACCCGTGGCCGAGGAGCACGTGGACGCCGTCGTGCTGGTGGTGAGCGAGTTGGTGACGAACGCCGTTCGGTACGGGTGCGGGCCCGCGGAGGTGGTGCGGCTCGTCGTCGACGGGGACGAGCAGCGGACCCGGGTGGAGGTGCACGACTCGGGGCACGGCACCCCGCACGTCCGGCGGGAGGACTCGCTCGATGACCACGGACGGGGGCTGGTCATCCTCGACCAGCTCTGCCCGGCCACCTGGGGCGTCATCGTCACGGCGGCCGGAAAGGTGGTGTGGGCCGAGGTGCCGCGGGGCGCGCGGGACGCGAAGCCCGCGGAGTCCGTGGCGGCGATCCTGGCCAGGGAGGTCGGCTTCCGGCCGCGGCGGACGACCCCCGCGCAGCGGGCCGCAGCCGCGAGCGAGCGGTTGCGGGAGGCTGCGCACGGGGTGGGGCTGACCCTGCACGGCCTGTCCGTGGTCGAGGACGGCTACCGGCCCCCGGTGATCGACCTCGGCTGGTGCAACGTCCACGCGGCCGGAGTGGTCGCGAAGGCGCTCGCCGCCTGGGGCGCACCGCCCGTGCCGCCGGAGCACGGGTCGTGAGGACGCGATCGAGGCGGCGCGCCCGGCGCCGGGTGAGCGGGGACGGGGCGTTCTGGGGCGGCATCCTGCTGCTCACCGTGTGGGGCACGCTGATGGTGCTCGCCGTGTGGCTGATCGTCGAGGGGGCGCGCCTGCGGGACGGGTGAGGGCCCGCCCGTCCCGCAGGACGCGGTGCGTCAGCGCGCGGACGCGGCCGGGAGCCAGGGCAGGGGGTGGCGGCCCGTGTGGATCAGGCCCAGGGACTGGGTGGCGCGGGTCATCGCCACGTACAGGTCGCTGGTGCGGTACTCCCCCGGTTCGACCACGATCACCGTGTCGAATTCGAGGCCCTTGGACTGGCGCGGGTCCAGCAGGACGACCCGCCGGGTGAGGTCGGGTTCCCCGCCCGCCGTGACGTCCGGCAGTTCCGCGGCGAGCGCGGGGTGCAGGGCGCGGGGTGCGATCACCGCGAGGCGCCCCTCGGCGGGTAGTTCCTCCCGTACGGCGTGCGCGAGGGTCGTCGCAAGGGCGTGCTCCGTGGTCGCGCGGACCCAGGGGCGGGTGCCGGCCGTGCGGACCGACTTCGGGGGCTCGAAGCCGGGTCGGTCCGCGCGCAGGACCTCCGCCGCGAGGTCCATGATCTCCACCGGGGTGCGGTAGTTGACGTCGAGGACGGTGTGCTCCCAACGGTCCTGCACGTACGGGGCGAGGGCCCGTTCCCAGGAACCGACGCCCGCCTCGTCGGCGGTCTGCGCCGGGTCCCCGACCAGGGTCATGGAACGGGTGGGCGAGCGGCGCATCAGCAGCCGCCACGCCATCGCGGACAGTTCCTGCGCCTCGTCCACGATGATGTGTCCGAAGGCCCAGGTGCGGTCGGCGGCGGCGCGTTCGGCGGCGCTGCGGTGGTCCTCCTCGTCGTGCCGTTCGGCCATCCGCTCGGCGTCGATGATGTCGTGCGCGCCGAGCACCTCGGACTCCTCGTCGTCCTTGTCCTCGAACTCGTAGGTGCGGGAGGCGTACGCCACGTCCAGGACGCCCTGGGCGAAGGCGATCCGGTCCAGCCGTTCCCGTTCGGCGGCGGAGCGGGCCGCGCGGTCGTCCTCGCCGAGGAGTTCGGCGACCTCGTCGAGGAGCGGCACGTCGGCGGGGGTCCAGTCGGGGGTCGTGCTCGGGGCCCGGCGGATCGCGGCGGCGTCCTCGGGGGCGAGGTGCGTGGGGTCGGCGAGGAATTCGGTGACGAGGCGCTCGGGGCTGAGCCGGGGCCACAGTTCCTCGATCGCGGCGTGCACCTCGGGGTTGGCGCCGATCTCGTCGCGGATCTGGGTGAGGTCGGAGCGGTCGAGCAGGTTGGAACCGTCGTACGGGTCGGTGCCGATGCGTTCGGCGACCATGTCGGTGAGGGTGTTGACGAGGTGCCCCTCGAAGTGTTCGCGGGCCACGTTGTGCGGGAGGTTCAGGGCCCGGGTCCGCTCGCGGGCGACCCGGACGAGGCCCGCGTCGAGGAGCAGCACGTCCCGGTCGTGCTCGATGGGGATCACCGGGTCGGGCAGGGCCTGCCGGTCGGCGACCACGGCCGCGAGCACCCGGGCCATGTCGGCGTCGCCCTTCACCTCGACGGCTCGCGGGGTGTCGGTGCCGGTGGCGCGGACGCCCGGGTACAGCTCGCCGACGGTCGCGAGGAGCACGCCGGTCTCCCCGAGCGAGGGCAGCACCTCGCCGATGTAGCGGAGGAACGCCGGGTTGGGTCCGACGATCAGGACGGCCCGGCGGGCGAGGAGTTCGCGGTACTCGTAGAGGAGGTAGGCGGCGCGGTGCAGGGCGACGGCGGTCTTGCCGGTTCCGGGGCCGCCCTCGATGACCAGGACGCCCCGGTGCGGGGCCCGGATGACGCGGTCCTGTTCGGCCTGGATGGTGCGGACGATGTCTCCCATGCGGCCGGTGCGGGCCGTGTTCAGCGCGGCGAGCAGCACGGTGTCGCCGGTGGGGTCCTCGTGGCCGGTGCGGGTGGCGTCGTCCAGGTCGAGGATCTCGTCGTGCAGGGCGGTGACCGTGCGGTCCTCGTAGGTCAGGTGGCGGCGGCGACGCAGACCGAGGGGGGTGTGACCGGTGGCGAGGTAGAAGGGGCGGGCGACGGGGGCGCGCCAGTCGACGAGGACGGGCACGAGCTCACCGGTGCCGGGGTCCTCGTCGCGCACTCCGATCCGTCCGATGTGGTGGACGGCGCCGGAGGTGAGGTCGATCCGTCCGAAGCACAGGGAGCCTTCGACGGCGTTCAGCGCGGCCAGGTACCCCGACCGCTCGTGGAGCAGGACGTCCCGTTCGACCCGGGCCTGGAGGCCGTTGCCCACCGGGGTGAGGGCGCCCGTGACCGATGACTCGGCGTGTCCGCGCAGCCGGTCGACGCGCTCGTGGAGTCCGTCGATGAATTCCTGTTCCGCCCGCAGTTCCCGATCCATGGGCTTTCCGCCGTTCTGGCCTGCCGTTCGAAGCTCGTCCGTTCGCCGTGTATTCGCTGCCATGTCCCTGCTTGACAATTCCGCTCCCGCCCGGATAAGCTCTGCTTAGTAAGATTTCTCGTGGCATTTATAAGTGGTCACGAATTCTTGAATGTATACGCAGCAATCCCCTAGGCACAAGATGCCTGGGGGATTTTTTGTGCGGGGATTTTCCGTGGCGTTCTGTTGAGCGTGCCTGGTATCGGGACCGGTGTGCCCCGATAGGGGCGCGGGGAACTGCGCGAATCCGGAGCGCACCCGCCCGGGGACGCGCACGCGCAGCGGAACGCACCCGATCAGGGGCGCGGGGAACTGCGCAACGGCACAGCGCAGCCTCGCCGGACCACGCACGCGCAGCGCAACGCACTGCGCCTACGCAGACCCGGCCGTGGAGACGTACACGAGTACGGTGACCGCGCGGGTCAGCCCGCGGGCTGCATCACGCCGAAGTGCGCGCCCCAGGGGTCGACCAGGCCGGCCATCTCGCCCCACGGGGTGCTCGTGGGCTCCACGACGACCGTCCCGCCGCCCGCGGTGTGCGTGGCGACCGTCGAGCCGAGGTCGGCCACGGCGAAGGTCGTCATCCAGTGCGCGGGCACCTCCGGCGGGAACCGTTGTTCCATGGCGCCGATGCCGCCCACCGGACGGTCGGGCTGCGCCGGGGTGAACAGCCCCAGGTACTCGCCGGGGGCCTCCACCATCGGCCGGGCTTCGAGCCCCAGCGCCGCGTGGTAGAAGGCGGCGGCGGCCGGGAGGTCGCGGGTGTTGCAGTCGCACCAGATCACCGAGCCCGGCTCGTTGACCCGGCCGGCGCCCACGAAGTCGCGGTGCCCCCACACCCCGAACACGGCACCCGTCGAATCGGACGCCACCAGCATCCGACCGAGGGTCCCCACGTCGTCGGGGCCGAACAGCAGCGCACCGCCCGCGTCGGTGATCCGGCGGGCGGTCGTGTCGGCGTCGTCGCTCGCCAGGTACGTCGTCCAGACGTGCGGCGGTTCCGGTTGTCCCTCGGGAGCCATGGCGGGGCCGATTCCGGCGACCGCGCGGCCGTCCTTCTCCATCACCGCGTAGCCACCGAATTCGGGTGGGCCGACCTCACCGCTCCAGCCGAAGAGCCGACCGTAGAACTCCATCGCGGCGGTCTGGTCCTGCGCCATCAGCCCCACCCAGCACGGGGTGCCGGGGGCATAGGGTTCATTGATCTCGGGCATGTCTCGGGCCCTCCAGAACACGGGACGTGCGCGGCACCGTGACGGTGCCGCGATGTCACCCCCGTCCTCACTCTGGCACGAGGTCGGGCCCTTGTCCTTTCGGGACGCCCCCCGGCGTCCCGACTCCTCAGACCACGCCCTCGAGCTCCGTCAGCAGACGCCGCTTGGAACGGGCGCCCACCACCGACCACACCCGCTCACCACGGTCGAACACCATCAGCGTCGGCATGGACATCACCCCGTACTGGAGGGTGGTCACCGGATTGGTGTCCACGTCGATCTGGACGACCGTCATCCGGTCCGCCTCCTCGGCGGCGATCTCCGCGAGCACCGGGGCGATCTGGCGGCACGGCGGGCACCAGTCCGCAGTGAACTCCACCAGTACCGGCCGCTGTGAGGCCAACACCACGTCCGCGAAGTCCGCGTCCGTCACCGCTGCCAATCCTTCGGTCCTGATCATGTCTGTCCGTCCTCCGGTCCGACTCGGCCCGTTCCCACGGGGAACACGGCGCACCCGGGTTCCGGTCCACCCGGAACCAGCGCGGCGGTGCCCAGTGCGTCCCGGGCCCGCTCGGCACGGGCGAGCTGATCGCCCACCCGCTCCCTGACGGCCGCCAACTCGGCCATCAGGGCGTCGATCTCGGCGAGCTTGCGGCGGTACACGGCCAAGGACGCCGGGCAGTCGTCGCCCTCGGAGTGGCCGGCCCGCAGACAGTCCACGAACGGCCGGGTCTCCTCCAGGTCGAAGCCCGATTCCTGGAGCGTGCGGATCTGCCGCAACAACTTCAGGTCGTCCTCGTCGTAGACGCGGTGACCGTTCTCCCCGCGCCGCGCGGACAACAGTCCGCGGGCCTCGTAGTACCGCAGGGCGCGGGGGGTGGTCCCTGCCCGTGCCGCGAGTTCACCGATGCGCATGGCCGTGACGCTAGGCCCTGACGTTGACGTCATGACAAGGGCGTGTGCGGCAGGTCACCAACGGGTGGGCGGGCGTCGGGGGTCGCGGCACGGGGCCGGCGGTCTCCTGCGGCCCCGCCGTCGTCCCCGCCACGGCGGTGGCGCGGTCCGCGGGCACGACCCCCGTTCGGGCGCTCACCTCGGCGGGCGCACCGCCTCCACGGTGGCCGTCCAGCTCTCCTTGCCCCGGCCCTGGGCGAGCGCCCGTTGGGCGACGGCCCGGACGGCGTGCAGCACGCCCGTGTCCAGTCCGCGGTGCTCGGACACCTCCACCAGGTGGTCGACGGTGGCCGTCATCATCGCCAGGTTCGCCGCGTCACCGGCGTAGTCGCGGGCGGAGATCTCGTGCACCGCACCGGCGGTCATCAGCGGCATGATCCCGGTGATCGTGTCGAGGAAGGGCGCGATGTCCCCCGGTGCGACTCCCTCGGCCTCGGCCAGGGCGAAGGCGTGCACCATGCCCGAGATGCTGGCGTAGAAGTAGTCGAGCAGCGCCATGTCGTAGGCGGCGGCCCGGCCCGGCTCCTCGCCGACGTACTCGATGTTGCCGCCGAGCGCACCGAGGGCGTCCGCGTGGCGGTCGAAGAGGGCCCGGGGTCCGGAGTGGAACACCAGGCTGTCCGGTGTACCGATCACCTGGACCGGGACCATGATGGCGCCGTCCAGGTAGTCGATGCCCCGCTCGACCGCCCAAGCGGCGGTCTCCCGGGCCCGCTCGGGGGTGTCCGAGGTCAGGTTGACCAGGACGCGGCCGGCGAGGTCGTCGGCTATCTGCTCGTTGACGGCGGTCACCGCCTGGTGGTCCACCAGGCACATCACCACCAACTCGGAGGCGCGTACGGCCTCTTCGGCGGAGCCGGCTTCGGTCGCGCCCAGGGCGACCAGTTCGGCGGCCCGGCCCGGGGACCGGTTCCAGACGGTGGTGGGGTGCCCGGCGCGGACGAACGCGGTGGCGAGCGCGCGGCCCATCGCCCCGAGACCCAGTACGGTCACGGACGTCTTCTCGGCAGCCATGGGGTGCTTCCCTTCGGGAGGTTCGTGTGCGGTGCCTCCATGCTGGTCCGTCGCCAACTCCCCCACAAGTACCGACTTTTTCCTTCGATACGCACCTCCTGGTAAGCAACCGGCGCCGCCCGCCGGCCGGTTCGCCCCCGTCGCTTCAGTCGCCGCGGACCCAGCGGTAGTACAGCTCCGGCCGCCCCACCTGTCCGTACAGCGGGCTGCGGGTGGCGCGCCCGGTCGCGGCCAGGTGCTCCAGATAGCGCCGTGCGGTGATCCGGGAGATGCCGACCGTCTCGGCGGCCCCCGCGGCCGTCACCCCGTCCGCCGCGGACCGCAGGGTGTGGACGACCCGCTCCAGGGTCGGCGCGCTCAGGCCCTTGGGCAGTTCCGCGGGGGCGGGCGCCCGCAGTGCGGCCAGTGCCCGGTCCACCTCGTCCTGTCCGCTGGCCTCGCCCGCCGCCGTCCGGAACTCCGAGTACCGCACCAGCCGGTCGCGCAGGGTGGCGAAGGTGAAGGGCTTCAACACGTACTGGACCACCCCCAGCGAGACGCCCTCCCGCACCACCGCGAGGTCCCGGGCCGAGGTCACCGCGATCACGTCGGTGTGGTGCCCGGCCGCGCGCAGCGAACGCGCGAGCGCCAGCCCGTGGCCGTCCGGCAGGTACAGGTCCAACAGCAGCAGGTCGACGGGCTGCCGCTCCAGCGCCCGCCGGGCGTCGGCGGCCGTGTGGACCTTGCCGACCGCGGTGAAGCCGGGCACCCGCTGCACGTACAGCACATGGGCGTCCGCGGCGACGGGGTCGTCCTCGACGACCAGCACCCGGATGTCGGTCATCGGACCGCCCCCGCCGCGGCGGTGGCGTCGTGGCCCAGCGGCAGCGAGGCCGTGAACTCGGCGCCGCCCGACGGGGAAGCGCTCACCGTGAGGGTCCCCCCGTAACGGTGGACGGTCTGGCGGACCAGGGCGAGTCCGAGGCCCCGTCCGGGTACCCGGTCCGCCGAGGGCTTGGTGGTCCACCCCCGGTCGAAGATGGCCTCGGCGTGCGCCGGGTCCACGCCGGCGCCGGTGTCGCGGACCCGCAGCAGCAGCTCGCCGTCGGCGGCGCGGGCGGTGACGGTCACCCGGGCTTGCGGGGTGCCCTGGGCGGCGTCCACGGCGTTGTCGATGAGGTTGCCGAGCACGGTGACCAGGTCCCGGGCGGGCAACGAGGGCGGCAGCAGCCCGTCGTCGATCCGGCTGTCGGGCGAGACGAGCAGTTCGACGCCCCGCTCGTTGGCCCGGGCGGCCTTGCCGAGCAGCAGCGCCGCGAGCACCGGCTCCGCGACCGCCGCGACCACCTGGTCGGTGAGCGTCTGGGCCAGTTCGAGTTCGGCGGTGGCGAACTCGACGGCCTCCTCCACCCGCCCCAGCTCGATCAGCGAGACCACGGTGTGCAGCCGGTTGGCCGCCTCGTGGGCCTGGGACCGCAGGGCCTGGGTGAAGCCGCGTTCGGAGTCGAGCTCGCCCATCAGCGACTGGAGCTCGGTGTGGTCCCGCAAGGTCACCACGGTGCCGCGCTGCTCGCCGCTGGACACCGGTTGGGTGTTGACAACGAGCACCCGGTCCGCACTCAGGTGGAGTTCGTCGACCCGGGGCTCGGCGGAGAGCAGCGCCCCGGTGAGCGGGGGCGGCAGCCCGAGGTCGGCGACCGAACGGCCGACGGCGTCCGCACCGGTGCCGAGCAGTTCCCGCGCACCGTCGTTGAGGAGCGCGACCCTGCGCTGTCCGTCCAGCATCAACAGCCCCTCGCGCACCGCGTGCAGTGCGGCCTGGTGGTAGTCGTGCATGTGGCTCAGCTCCGCCGCGTTCATGTCGTGCGTACTGCGGCGCAGCCGTGCGTTGATCACGTACGTGCCGATGCCGCCGAGGACCAGCGCGCCCGCGGCGACCGCCAGCAGCGCGACCACCTGGTCGCGGACCCGGGCACTGATCCGGTCGACCGTGATGCCCGCACTGACCAGGGCGACGATCGGGCCGCCCGACGCACTCGCCCGGACCGGGGTGACCACCCGAACCGAGGGCCCCAGGGTGCCGGTGTGGGTCTCGGCGAAGGTCTCGCCGCGCAGCGCCGGTTCGATGTGGCCGAGGAACCGGCCGCCGATCCGGGCCTCGTTGGGGTGCGTCAAGCGGATGCCGTTCAGATCGATGATCGTCACGAAGTCGACGCCGGTGTCCTGCTGCGCGCGCACCGCGTACGGCTGGAGCGCGGCCGTGGGATCGGGTCCGCGCACCCCCTCCCGCACCGAGGGCGAGGCCGCGACCGCGCGGGCCGCCGCCTCGGCCTGGCGGCGGGCGGACTGTTCGGCCTGGTGGGCGTTGCTGAGGTACGTGAACAGCGCGCACCCCGCGACGACGACCGCGACCAGCACGGCCTGCATCGCGAACAGCTGACCGGCCAGGCTGCGCGGGTGGGGCACCCGGGACGGCCGGGGCAACCGGATGCGGGGCACGCGGGGCCGTGCGGTGCGGACGAGGGGCATGCTCCCAGTCTGCATCGTCCCGGGAGCCGCTACGGGCCCACGTGAACTCAATGAACGCAAGCGTGACGCCCCTCACAGGCTGGGAGATATTCACCGGGATTCAGCCGCCCAGAACGTGAGCCGCACGCACTGCGCGTCATCCCGCGACGTATCCCCCACGTGCGTCGCGGCCCCCGCGCGGGGCACCCGCAGAGTCCCGCGCCCGTCGACGAAGCCGCTGTTGTCGAGGAGGCACCCCGTGTCCGAAACCCCTGCCACCGCTCCGCCCGCCAAACGGGACCGCACCCACTACCTGTACGTCTTCGTGATCGTGGCCGTGGTCCTCGGCATCGCCGTGGGCTTCGCCGTCCCGGACTTCGCCAAGGAGCTGAAGCCGCTCGGCACCGGCTTCGTCGCACTGATCAAGATGATGATCTCGCCGATCATCTTCTGCACGATCGTGCTCGGCGTGGGTTCGGTCCGCAAGGCCGCGAAGATCGGCAAGGTGGGCGGTCTCGCGCTCGCCTACTTCATGGTCATGTCCGTGGCCGCGCTGGCGATCGGCCTGCTCGTCGGCAACATGCTGGACCCGGGCACCGGGATGGACCTCACCGACTCGGCGAAGGAGGTCGGCCACACCGCCGCCAAGGGCGCCAGCGAGGGCCCGGTGGACTTCCTGCTCGGGATCATCCCGGCCACCCTGGTCTCCGCCTTCACCGAGGGCGAGGTGCTCCAGACGCTGCTGGTCGCCCTGCTCGTCGGTTTCGCCCTCCAGGCCATGGGCCGCACCGGTGAGCCGGTGCTGCGCGGCATCGAGCACATCCAGCGGCTGGTCTTCCGGGTACTCGCGATGATCATGTGGGCGGCCCCCGTGGGCGCGTTCGGCGCGATCGCCGCGGTGATCGGGGAGACCGGGGTCGACGCGCTCAAGGCGCTCGCCACGATCATGCTCGGCTTCTACGTGACCTGTGCGCTGTTCGTGGTGATCGTGCTGGGTCTGCTGACCCGAATGGTCGCCGGCGTCAACATCTTCCAGCTCTTCCGCTACCTGGGTCGCGAGTTCCTGCTGATCCTGTCGACGTCCTCGTCCGAGTCGGCGCTGCCGCGGCTCATCGCCAAGATGGAGCACCTCGGGGTGAGCCGGCCCGTGGTGGGCATCACGGTGCCCACCGGGTACTCGTTCAACCTCGACGGCACGATGATCTACCTGACCATGGCCTCGCTGTTCATCGCCGACGCGATGGGCGAGCCGATGGGCATCGGACAGCAGATCGGGCTGCTGCTGTTCATGATGATCGCCTCGAAGGGCGCGGCGGGCGTGTCCGGCTCCGGCATCGCGGTGCTCGCGAGCGGGCTCCAGTCGCACAAGCCCGCGCTGGTCGACGGGGTCGGGCTCATCATCGGCATCGACCGGTTCATGAGCGAGGCGCGCGCCCTGACCAACTTCGCGGGCAATGCGGTGGCGACGCTGCTCATCGGGGTGTGGACCAAGGAGGTCGACCGGGAGCGGGTCACGAAGGTCCTCGCGGGTGAGTTGCCGTTCGACGAGCGGACGCTGCTCGATGAGGGGGACGGGGGGCCGTCGGGTGAGGGGGCGGTGCCGGTTCCGCGGGACGCGAAGGTTTCCGCGTAGCGGTTCTCCGGCTCCCTCGGGCCCCGGACGTGTTCCCTCTTCTTGTGGGGCGCGTGTCCGGGGCCCTTCCCGTTGCTCTGGGGGGGCGTCCTGCGGTACGTGTTCAACTGCGGGTGCGCTGCGGTTGCTCGCGCCGTTCCCCGCGCCCCTTCGGTGCGCTGTCCCGTGCGGGTGCGCTCCGCTGTTGCGCAGTTCCTCGCGCCCCTGATCGGGTGCGTCCCGCTGCGCGTACGCGGTCCTGCGCGGGTGCGTTCCGGATTTGCGCAGTTCCCCGCGCCCCTATCGGGGCACACCGGTCGGAAGGCACCCCGCCCGACGGGACGCCCCCGATAGGGGCGCGGGGAACTGCGCGAACCCTCAGCGCACCCCAGCTGGACCGCGCACGCCGAGCAGGACGCACCCAAGGGGGCGCGGGGAACGGCGCGGACGACCACTGCGCACCGCACAGGCACCACGCACGTGGAGCGGGGCGTACCCAAAGGGGCGCGGGGAACTGCGCGAACCCTCAGCGCACCCGAGCTGGACAGCGCACGCCGAGCAGGGCGTACCCAAGGGGGCGCGGGGAACTGCGCGGGCAACCACATCGCACCCGCGCTGGACGGACGGGCTAAGGAGCCCACCCCTTGGCCACCGCACGGACCAAGTGATGGCGAGCCGCCACCGGATCACCCCGGAGCCGCGCCGCAAGCCCCAGCCCGATCTCCGCACGGACCTCACCCCGGCCGTACGCCCGCTCCGCCGAAACGGACAACGCCCGCCCGTACAGCTCCGTGGCCCGCAGCGCGTGCCCACCCGCCAGCGCGGTCCGACCGAGCCAGGTCAACGCCTCGACCACCTCGGTCCACAGCCCGAGTTCCTCGGCCACCAGCAGACCTTCGCGGTGCAGCCGCTCCGTCCGCGCACGGTCCCCGTCGCGTTCGGCGACGAGCGCCAGCGACCGGGTGGCCCGCAGCTGCCCCCATCGGTCCCCGACCTCGTGGAACAGCGCCGCACCCAGCTCCGCGTACGACCCGCCGCGGGCCGGAGCACGGCCGGCGAGCTCGACCAGCGCCGCGGCCTCCCCCCACCGGTCACGGGCCGCGCGCGCACCGACCAAGCTCGCCTCCACCAGCCGCAGCCCCTCGTCCCGGCGGCCGTGACCGCTCAGGCCGGTGCCGATGAACCACTGCAACCGGGCCCGCAGCACCGGATCGTCGAGGCCGGCCGTCGGGTCCGCACCGGCCCACGCCGAGGTCGCGTCGGCCGAGGATGCGCGCAGGTCCATTCCGGTCAGCCAGGCCCGTGCCGTCAGACGTGCGGCCCCCGCGCTCTCGCCACCGGTGGCCAACGCGGCCTGGAGCGACCTGCGGGCCTCGGTGAGCCGCCCGCGCAGGAACCAATACCATGTCATCGCGTTCACCAGCCGCAGCGCGTGCCCGGCGGTGCCCTCGGCCGTCGCGAGGTCGAGGGCCCGACGCAGGTTGATCGTCTCCGCGTCCAGGAACTCCAGGCAGCCCCGCTGGTCCGGGCCGCGCAGCAGTTCGTCCTGCCGTTCGGCCAGCTCGGCGTAGCACCGTACGAACCGCGCGCGGACGGCCGCCGTCTCCCCCGCCTCGGCGAGCCGTTCGGCGCAGTACGCGGCCACCGATTCGAGCAGTCGGAACCGGCCCGCCTCACGGACCACCAGCGAACGGTCCACCAGCCGGGACAGCAGGTCGAAGACCCGGTCGGCGGGCAGGTCCCGGTCGGCGCACACGACCTCGGCGGACGGCAGGGTCCAGCCGTCGGCGTGCACGGCCAGCCGCCGCAGTACCGTCCGCTCGTCCGTGGTCAGCAGGTGCCAGCTCCAGTCGAGCATGGCCCGTAGCGTCTGCTGGCGGGCGGGCAGCCCGCGCGCCCGGACCTCGGGCGGGGCGAACCGGCCGTCCAGGGAGGCGGCGAGTTCGTCCGGGCTCAGCGTCCGCAGCCGGGAGGCCACGAGTTCCAGCGCGAGCGGAATGCCGTCCAGCCGGCGGCAGATGGCGGACACCGCCGCGGCGTTGTCCGCGTCCAGGACGAAGCCGGGGACCGCTGCCGCCGCCCGCTCCACGAACAGTTCGACGGCGCTGGACCGGGCGACCGCTCCCGGACCGGTGTCCTTGGGCAACGCCAGCGGAGGCACCGGGTGCACCACCTCGCCGGGGATGTCGAGCGCTTCCTGACTGGTGAGCAGCAGATGCCCCCCGGGGACCGTCGACAGTACGGCGCGGGCGAGCGCGGCGACCGGCTCCACCAGGTGCTCGCAGTTGTCCAGCAGGACGAGCAGCCGCTTGCCGGCCACCGCCCGGCAGAGCCAACCCACCAGGTCGTTCAGGTCCGGCTCGGAGGCCGCGGTGTCACACAGCCCGAGCGTCGTGATGACCCGTTCGGCGATGTCGTCGGAGGTCGACGCGGCCCCCAGACCGGCCAGTTCCACCAACCACACCCCGTCGGGGAACCGGTCGGTCATGTCGCGGGCCGCGGCGATGGCCAGTCGGGTCTTGCCGACCCCGCCGAGACCGGTGAGCGTGACCAGCCGGGTGGTCGGATGGGAACCGAGCCGGGCGCGCACCCGGTCGACCGCCTCCCGTCGGCCGATCAGCGAGGTCAGCGGTGTGGGCAGGTTGGTGCGGCACGACGGGGACTCGACGGTCGGCAGCGCGAGATGCGGTTCCTGGCGCAGGATCGCCTCGTGCAGCGCGGTGACCGCGGGCCCGGGCAACACGCCTAGTTCTGAGACTAGTTGCTGCCGCAGCTCCCGGAAGCTGCGCAAGGCGTCGCCCTGTTGCCCGGACCGGTAGAGCGCACGCATATGGGCCGTGCGCAGTCGTTCACGTAGCGGATGCCGGGCCACCAGTTCACCCAACTCCCCCGCCAGTACGGTGTGTTCGCCGAGAGTCAGCCGCACTTCGGCCTGGTCCTCCAGGACGGTCAGGCGCAGCGCCTCCAGTCGGGCGATCTCACTGCGGGCGAACAGCGACTCGGCGACGTCGGCGTAGGCCGGGCCCCGCCACAGGGCGAGCGCGTCGGCGAACAGGTCACCCCGCACCGCCGGTTCCCCGTGGGCGTGGGCGCGTTCCGCCAGTTCCTGGAACCGCTGCGCGTCGACCGCGTCGTCCGTGAGCAGCAGCCGGTAGCCGGCGGGTTCGCGGACCACCCGTTCGCGGCCGAGCACCCGGCGCAGTTGCGAGACCTTGGTGTGCAACGAGTTGACCGAACCGCCCGGTGGGTTGCCCGCCCAGAGGTCCTCGATGAGACGGTCCGCCGGCACCGGTGCGCCCCCGTGGACCAGCAGGTTCGCCAGCAGGGCCCGCACCTTCGCTTCGGGGACCCTGACCGGCAGCCCCTCGGCGTCCCAGACGGCCAGCGGGCCGAGCACCCCGTAGCGCATGGGCGCAGTGTATCGCCGGGGACCGTCAGAAAACCGTGCGCGCCGGTCGGCAGAGTGCCTCGCACCTTCTCGAACTCGAACGACCTAGGAGTGCAATGAGCACATCGACCGTGCACCGGGCCGGTCCCCGGGAGTGGGGCGGGCTGGCCGTCCTCGCCCTGCCCACCGTGCTGCTCGGCCTCGACGTCACCGTGCTGTACCTCGCCCTCCCCTCGCTGGCCGAAGACCTGCGCCCGAGCAGTACGGAAGCCTTGTGGATCATGGATGCCTACGGGTTCCTGATCGCCGGCTTCCTGATCACCATGGGCACGTTGGGCGACCGGATCGGCCGTCGGAAACTGCTGATGATCGGCGCCGCGGCCTTCGGGGTGGTGTCGGTGGTGGCCGCCTACTCCGACAGCACCGAACTGCTCATCGCCGCGCGCGCGGCACTGGGGATCGCCGGCGCCACGCTGATGCCGTCCACCCTGGCCCTGATCAGCAACATGTTCGGCGACCCGCGCCAGCGATCGGTGGCGATCGGCGTCTGGGCGACCTGCTTCGCCCTCGGCATGGCGCTCGGGCCGGTGGTCGGCGGCGCGATGCTGGCCCACTTCTGGTGGGGTTCGGCGTTCCTCCTCGCGGTCCCGGTGGCGGTCGTCCTGCTCGTGGCCGCGCCGGTGTTGATCCCCGAGTACCGTGCGCCGCACAGCGGCCGGTTCGACCTGCTCAGCGTCGCGCTGTCGCTGATCGCGATCCTCCCGGTGATCTACGCGGTGAAGCGGTTCGCCAAGGACGGCTTGGGAGCCCCCGCGGTCGTCGCGCTGGTGATCGGCGTGGTGTTCGCGACGCTGTTCGTCCGGCGCCAGGGCCAGTTGGCGAGCCCGTTGCTGGACGTGCGGCTGTTCGCCGACCGCACGTTCAGCGCCGCGCTCAGCGTGCTGCTCGTCGGGCTGATCGGGGTCGGGGGCTCGATGCTGTTGATCACTCAGCAACTCCAACTGGTGGAGGAACTGCCCCCCGTCGAAGCGGGCCTGTGGATGGGGCCGCCCGCGCTGATGATGTTCGTGGCGGCGATCGGAGCGCCGTTGGTCGCCCGGCGGGTGCCGCCGGGGATCGTGGTGTCCGTCACCCTGGCGCTGTCCACGCTCGGGTACCTGCTCCTCACCCAGGTGGACGCCACCGGAGGCATCGCCCTGATCGTGATCGGTTTCGGTCTTGTCTACCTCGGGCTCGGGGCGATCGCGGCCCTGGGCACGGACCTGGTGGTCGGCGCGGCGCCGCCGGAGAAGGCGGGTTCGGCCTCGGCGATGTCGGAGACCGTGCAGGAACTGGGCCTCGCGTTGGGCGTGGCGATCCTCGGCAGTCTGGCCACTGCGGTCTACCGGGGCCGCGTCGAGGACGGAATCCCTGCGGGTACGCCGGCCGGGGTGGCCGAAGAGGTGGGCGACAGCCTCGCCGGGGCGTCCGCGGGTGCGGGGCGGATGCCCGCGGGGTGGCTCGACCAGGCGAAGGAGGCGGCCACTTCCGGCTTGAACGTGGCGATGCTGGTTGCCGCGGGGGGCACGGTGGTGTTGGCGTTGTTGGCCGCGGTGGCCTTGCGGCACATCGGGGCCAGCGGCAAGGAGGACGCCGCCTGACGGCGGTTCGCCCCGTCTCTGGGGTGGTGCGCGTCGCGGTGCGTGCTCGGCCGCGGGTGCGCGGTGGTTGCCCGCGCAGTTCCCCGCGCCCCCTTGGGTACGTCCCGCTCGGCGTGCGCTGTCCAGCTCGGGTGCGCTGAGAGTTCGCGCCGTTCCCCGCGCCCCTTTGAGTACGCCCCGCTCCACGTGCGTGGTGCCCGTGCGGTGCGCGGTGGTCGTCCGCGCCGTTCCCCGCGCCCCTTTCAGGGGCGTCCTGGCGGGCGGGTGGCCGTCCGGCCGGGGTGCCCCGATAGGGGCGCGGGGAACTGCGCGAAACCGGAGCGCACCCGCCCAGGAACCGCGCACGCCCACGAGGACGCACCCGATCAGGGGCGCGGGGAACGGCGCAACAGCGGATCGCACCCGAGCTGGACAGCGCACGCCGCGCACAGCGCACCCAAGGAGCGCGGGCAACCACCACGCACCCGCGCAGGACAGCGCACCCTAGAAGACGGACTCCGCCTCGTCCATGCGGTCCTTCGGGACCGTCTTGAGCTCGGTGACCGCATCGGCCAGGGGAACCATGACGACATCCGTACCGCGCAACGCGGTCATCCTGCCGAAGTCACCCCGGTGCGCCGCCTCGACCGCGTGCCAACCGAACCGCGTGGCGAGCACCCTGTCGTACGCGGTCGGCGTACCGCCCCGCTGGACGTGACCGAGGATGACCGGCTTGGCCTCCTTGCCCAGGCGCTCCTGGAGCTCGAAGGCGAGCGCGGTGCCGATGCCCTGGAACCGCTCGTGCCCGAACTGGTCGATCTCGCCCTTCTGGTAGTTCATCGTGCCCTCTGCGGGGTGCGCGCCCTCGGCGACGCAGATGACGGCGAACTTCTTGCCCCGGGCGAACCGCTCCTCGACCAGCGCGACCAAGTCGGCCGGGTCGAAGGGGCGTTCCGGCAGGCAGATGCCGTGCGCGCCGGCGGCCATGCCGGACTCCAGGGCGATCCAGCCGGCGTGGCGCCCCATGACCTCGACGACCATCACCCGCTGGTGCGACTCGGCAGTGGTCTTCAGCCGGTCCATCGCCTCGCTGGCGACGCCGACGGCCGTGTCGAAGCCGAAGGTGCGGTCGGTGGACGAGATGTCGTTGTCGATCGTCTTGGGGACGCCGACCACCGGCAGGCCCGCGTCCGCGAGCATCCGGGCGGCGGTCAGCGTGCCCTCGCCGCCGATCGGGATGAGGACGTCGAAGCCGATCTCGGTGGCGAGCGCCCGGATGTTCTCGCAGGCGGCGCGGAAGCGGTCCCGCTCCAGCCGCGAGGAGCCGAGGATGGTGCCGCCGCGGGCGAGGATGCCGCTGACGGCGTTCAGGTCGAGGGGACGGTAGCGGCCGTCGAGCAGGCCGGCGTAACCGTCCTCGAAGCCGATCACCTCGTCACCGTGGTGGGTGACGGCCCGGTGCACGACCGAACGGATCACTGCGTTCAGGCCGGGGCAGTCGCCGCCCGCCGTGAGTACTCCGATGCGCATCGTGCTCTGTCTCCTGCTCGCTGCTGGTCCTGTTGAGCCCGCCTGATTCTTCCACGGTGGCACACCGGGCACCCCTCCCGCCGGTACTCCCACCACATTGGTCCAGACCGAAGACGTGATATCGGGGACCACCAGAACCTCCGGCGTCCCAGCGGTCACGGCCCGGGCCACCCGCCTCCCTGCTCTGCACTCCGGCGGGCGTCTTAACGACACGCACAGGTATTGTCAAGAGGGGACTACGAACCACACACGGACCGCGCCCGAACGATCACGAATCGGACGCACGCGAAAGCTGGCGCGGCGACGAAACGGAGGGCACGCGTGACGCGCAGCGTGTACGTGACCGGGATCGACCGGGGCGACGGCCGCCAGGTCGTCGAGCTGGGGGTGATGGAGCTCCTGACCCGCCAGGTCGACCGGGTGGGCGTGTTCCGCCCCCTCGTGCACGATGGACCGGACCGGTTGTACGACCTGCTCAGGGCCCGGTACCGACTCAGCCAGGACCCGTCGACCGCGTACGGGATGGACTACCACGAGGCGTCCACGATCCAGGCCGAGCAGGGCACCGACGAACTGGTGTCCCGGATGGTGGCGCGCTTCCACCGGGTGGCCGAGGAGTACGAGGTCGTCCTCGTCCTGGGCAGCGACTTCGCCGCGACCCAGCTACCCGACGAACTGGCGCTGAACGCACGGCTCGCGAACGAGTTCGGGGCGTCGGTGCTGCCGGTGGTCGGCGGCCGGGGCCAGAGCGCCGAGTCGGTGCGCGCCGAGGCCCGCAATGCGTACCGCGCGTACGAGGCACTGGGCTGCGACGTGCTCGCGCTGGTGGTGAACCGGGTCGACCCGAAGGACCGCGAGGCCGTGCACGAGCGGTTGGCGGCCCGGCTGCCCGTGCCGTGCTGGGTGCTGCCGGACGAACCCGCGCTGGCGGCGCCGACCGTCGCCCAGGTCACCGCCGCACTCGGCGGAACGGTTCTGCTCGGTGATGACTCCGGTCTCGCCCGGGACGCCCTCGACTTCGTCATCGGCGGTGCGATGCTGCCGAACTTCCTGCCCGCCCTGACTCCGGGGTGCCTGGTCGTCACGCCCGGGGACCGCGCGGACCTGGTCATCGGTTCGCTCGCCGCGCACAGCTCCGGGGCGCCGCCGATCGCGGGCGTGCTGCTCACCCTCGGCGAGCGCCCACCGGAGCAGATCCTCACCCTGGCGGCCCGGCTGGCACCGGGGACCCCGGTGATCTCGGTGCCCGGCAACAGCTTCCCCACGGCGGCGGAGCTGTTCGGACTGGAGGGCAAGCTGAACGCGGCCACGCCGCGGAAGGCGGAGACCGCGCTCGGCCTGTTCGAGCGGTACGTCGACACCGCGGAGCTGATGACCCGGGTCTCGGCGCCGAGCAGCACCCGGGTCACGCCGATGATGTTCGAGCACAAGCTGCTGGAGCAGGCGCGCTCCGACCGGCGCCGGGTCGTGCTGCCGGAGGGCACCGAGGAACGGGTGCTGCGGGCGGCGGACGTGCTGTTGCGCCGCGGGGTGTGCGACCTGACCCTGTTGGGCGATGTGGAGGCCATCCGCAAGAAGGCCGCCGACCTGGGCGTGGACCTCGGTGACGCGGACCTCGTGGACCCGCAGACCTCGGAACTGCGGGACCGGTTCGCCGCGCGCTACGCCGAGTTGCGGGCGCACCGCGGGGTGAGCGTGGAGCTGGCGTACGACGTGGTCGCGGACGTGAACTACTTCGGCACGCTGATGGTCCAGGAGGGCCTGGCGGACGGCATGGTGTCCGGTTCGGTGCACTCGACGGCGGCGACGATCCGCCCCGCGTTCGAGATCATCAAGACCAGCCCCGGCGCCAAGATCGTGTCGTCGGTGTTCTTCATGTGCCTGGCCGACAAGGTCCTCGTGTACGGGGACTGCGCGGTCAATCCGGACCCGAACGCGGAGCAGCTCGCGGACATCGCGATCCAGTCGGCGGCGACGGCGGAGCAGTTCGGGGTGGACCCGCGGATCGCGATGCTCTCGTACTCGACGGGCACCTCCGGTACGGGCGCCGATGTCGACAAGGTCCGCGAGGCGACCGAGCTGGTCCGGGAGCAGCGCTCCGACCTGCGGATCGAGGGCCCGATCCAGTACGACGCGGCGGTGGAGCCGTCGGTGGCGGCGACCAAGCTGCCCCAGTCCCCGGTGGCGGGGCAGGCGAGCGTGCTGATCTTCCCGGACCTCAACACCGGCAACAACACGTACAAGGCCGTGCAGCGCTCGGCGGGCGCGATCGCGGTCGGGCCGGTGCTCCAGGGGCTGCGCAAGCCGGTGAACGACCTGTCGCGCGGGGCCCTGGTGCAGGACATCGTCAACACGGTGGCCATCACGGCGATCCAGGCGCAGGGCGCGACCGCCGTCCGGCCGCCCGCGTCCCCGACCGCCGACCCCGCTCCCGCCGGCGACCCCGCCTCCGTATGACCTCCCCCTCCCCCGCAGCAGAAGGTTCCCCTCCCGTGATCGCACCCCTCACCCCGCACCGCGTCCTCGTCCTCAACTCCGGCTCCTCCTCGTTGAAGTACCAGCTCCTGGACATGCGGGACAGCTCGCGGCTGGCCTCCGGACTGGTGGAGCGGATCGGCGAGCGGGGCTCCCGGCTGGTCCACTCGCCGCTCACGGGCGGTGCGGCGGAGCCCCGGGAGCGTACGGAGCCGATGGCGGACCACACGGCGGCGCTGAAGGCGGTGGCCGAGGAGTTGGCGGCCGACGGGCTGGGCCTCGACTCGCCCCAGTTGGCGGCGATCGGGCACCGGGTGGTGCACGGCGGCAAGCACTTCACCGAGCCGACCGTGAATCGACGACGCGGTCATCGCGGAGATCGAGCGGCTGATCCCGGTGGCGCCGTTGCACAACCCGGCGAACCTGACCGGCATCCGGACCGCTCGGGAGCTGCGTCCGGACCTGCCGCAGGTCGCGGTCTTCGACACGGCGTTCCACACGACGATGCCGGAGTCGGCGGCCCGCTACGCGATCGACGTGGCGACCGCCGACGCCCACCGCATCCGGCGCTACGGCTTCCACGGCACCTCGCACGCGTACGTGTCGCGCCGCACGGCCGCACTGCTCGGCAAGGACCCGTCCGAGGTCAATGTGATCGTGCTGCACCTGGGCAACGGGGCTTCGGCGTCGGCGGTGCGCGGCGGGGTGTGCGTGGAGACGTCCATGGGGCTGACCCCCTTGGAGGGTCTGGTGATGGGTACCCGGTCGGGTGACGTGGACCCGGCGGTGGTGTTCCACCTGAAGCGGGTCGCGGGCCTGGACATCGACGAGGTGGACGCGCTGCTGAACAAGCGCAGCGGGCTGGTGGGACTGTGCGGCGACAACGACATGCGGGAGATCAGGCGGCGCATCGAGGAGGGCGACGAGGCGGCCCGGCTGGCGTTCGACGTCTACGTGCACCGGCTGAAGAAGTACATCGGCGCCTACTACGCGGTGCTGGGCCGGGTGGACGCGGTGGTGTTCACGGCCGGGGTCGGGGAGAACGCGGCGCCGGTGCGGGAGGCGGCGGTGGCCGGTCTGGAGGAGCTGGGCCTGGTCGTGGACGGCGACCTGAACGCCGTGCGCGGCGGGGAGCCGCGGCTGATCTCGCCGGCGCACGCGCGGGTGGCGGTCGCGGTGGTCCCGACGGACGAGGAGCTGGAGATCGCCACGCAGACGTACGCACTGGTGCGGGGCTGAGTGCGCGGCCGGGACGTACGCTCCGGCTCGCGTCCACCCCGCCCCTCGTGGACACGTATCAACACACCTGAGCAGGCGCCCGCCCATTTGTAGCTTCCACCAGGCGGAATATTCCGCATTGAAACAAACCGATAGGATGAGCCTCATGCGCCGTTCCAAGATCGTCTGTACCCTGGGCCCCGCCGTCGACTCGTTCGAGCAGCTGAAGTCGCTGATCGAGGCCGGGATGAACGTGGCCCGCTTCAACATGAGCCACGGCTCCCACGAGGAGCACCGGGCCCGGTACGAGCGCGTCCGCGATGCCGCTCGGGAGACCGGTCAGGCCATCGGTGTCCTCGCGGACCTCCAGGGACCGAAGATCCGGCTGGAGACCTTCGCCGAGGGTCCGGTCGAGCTGGTGCGCGGCGACGAGTTCACCATCACCACCGAGGACGTGCCCGGCGACAAGTCCATCTGCGGCACCACGTACAAGGGACTGCCCGGGGACTGCCGCATCGGCGACCCGATCCTCATCAACGACGGCAACGTCGAACTCCGGGTGACCGGGATCGAGGGCCCCGAGGTGCGGACGATCGTCATCGAGGGCGGTGTCATCTCCGACCACAAGGGCATCAACCTGCCCGGCGCGGCCGTGAACGTCCCCGCACTGTCCGAGAAGGACATCGACGACCTGCGCTTCGCCCTGCGGATGGGCTGCGACCTGGTCGCCCTGTCCTTCGTGCGGGACGCCGCCGACGTCGACGACGTGCACAAGATCATGGACGAGGAGGGGCGCCGCGTCCCCGTCATCGCCAAGGTGGAGAAGCCGCAGGCGGTGGCCAACATGGAGGCCGTGGTGGCGGCGTTCGACGGGGTGATGGTCGCCCGCGGTGACCTGGCCGTCGAGTATCCGCTGGAGAAGGTCCCGATGGTGCAGAAGCGGCTCATCGAGCTGTGCCGCCGCAACGCCAAACCGGTGGTCGTGGCGACCCAGATGATGGAGTCGATGATCACCAACTCCCGTCCCACCCGCGCCGAGGCGTCCGACGTCGCCAACGCGATCCTGGACGGTGCCGATGCGGTGATGCTGTCCGCCGAGTCCTCGGTCGGCGCCTATCCGATCGAGACCGTGAAGACGATGTCGAAGATCGTCGTCGCGGCCGAGGAGGAGCTGCTCTCCAAGGGCCTCCAGCCGCTGGTGCCGGGCAAGAAGCCCCGCACCCAGGGCGGTTCGGTGGCCCGTGCCGCCTGCGAGATCGCCGACTTCCTCGGCGCCAAGGGCCTGATCGCCTTCACGCAGTCCGGTGACACCGCCCGCCGGTTGTCCCGCTACCGCGCCGCGCAGCCGATCGTCGCCTTCACCACCGACGAGTCGACCCGCAACCAGCTGGCGCTCAGCTGGGGCGTCGACGCCTACGTGGTCCCGCACGTCAACACCACCGACGAGATGGTCGGTCTGGTGGACGCCGAGATCGTGCAACTGAAGCGCTTCCAGGAGGGCGACACCGTCGTCATCACCGCCGGCTCGCCCCCCGGGGTGCCGGGCACCACCAACATGGTCCGGGTCCACCACCTGGGCAACGGCGAGCGCGACTAGTTCCGCCGCAGGTCGAACGCCTTCAGGGGCGCCCCTTCCCGGGGCGCCCCTGAAGGCGTTGTGGGCGTCAGTCGCTGACGGACTGGCGCAGGCCCGGGACGGTCAGGTCGCCGCCGAACTGACCGGCCTGCACCATCCGGACCCGGGTGAAGTACGCGGCGGGCAGGTCCAGCGGCGGCGGGTGCTCCGGGTCGAAGACGATCGGGATCGTCCCGAACAGTCGGCCTTCGAGGCGCTCGGTGTACATCGTCACGCGTCCGCCGCGCAGGGTGGACACGGAGCTCCGGGCCGCCCGCAGGTGGTACGTCCGGCCGTCGGCGTCGGTCACGCTCTGGTGCAGGTCGCCGATGTCGACGCCGTCGTCCGCGGTGAACTTGAGGGCCTGTTTGGTGCGTCCGTCCGGCATCGTCAGGTTGACCACGCCGTGGTAGGTGAGCCCGCGCAGGAAGAGGGAGCTGGCTTCCAGGAGCCAGGGCCGCCCGGGGATCGGGGCGGCGGGCTGCTCGGGCGTGCCGTCGGACCGCTTCTCGACGGCGCAGGGGAACGGCACCTTGCCCTCGGCGTCCGGTGCGGACGGCTGCGCGTCCGGCGCGGACGACTGCGGGGGCGCGGTGCCGGTGGGGTCCTGGCGCGGGGTCCGTACCGTCCCCTCGCGTGCGGTCGAGACCGCACGGGGGCCGGGGGACCGCCCGACGCCGTCACCCGGCGCCGACCCGGAGGCCGATGCCGTCGGGGCGGGCGCGGGCGGTTGCCGTCCGGACGGGGCGAGCAGGTCCCGGACCGCGTCACCCACGCTCATCGAGTCCAGGGCGGCCAGCGGGCCCGAGGGGTGCAGGGGCTCCAACGGCGGTCGGGAGCGGGCCGGTACGGGGAACCGCTCGACCCGGTCGCCGGAACGGTCGGCACGGTCGTCGGTGCCGTCATCGCTGCGGTCGTCGGTGCCGTCATCGGCGCGGTCATCGGAGGCCTCGGCGCCCTCCGCCGCCCCGTCTCCCGTCGGGCCCTCCGGAGCGGCGACGCAGGGGCCGTCCCGGAAGGGGTTGTCGGGGACGGCGGGTCGGGCCTGGGCGAGCGTCGGGGTCATCCCCAGGCCCATGAGGACGGCGGTCGGCATCGCCGCGATCGCGATCGCCTTCCCGGCGGGCACCTGCCACCGGGTCAACAGCGGTTTCCTGGGGGCCGCGTGACGGGGTCCCGGCCGCGGGGTGCGGGGCGGGTCTGCGTCCGACGGGCAGGGCGCCCCCTCAGCCGGCACGGCGGTGCCCGTCCGGCCCCGGGTCCGGGTCCGCGACGGGTGCGCCCGGGGCCCAGGCGATCGCCATCGCTCCGCCGACCAGGGCGAGTGCGTACCCCGCCACGAAGCCGCCGAAGTTGGAGACGACCAGCGAGACCAGGGCCAGCAGGATCGCCGCCACGCCCGCGAAGATCCGTGAGTGCTTCTGGAACCACATGGTCAGGCCCAGCACGATCAGGAGGACACCGATGATCAGCGAGCCGGCGCCCGCGGTGGTGGCCATCCGGATGGTGACGGTGCCGAACGTGAGGTTGGCGTACGGGAAGTACATGATCGGCAGGCCGCCCAGCAGGGTCAACACGCCGGCCCAGAAGGGGCATTGACCGCGCCAGTGCCTGAACGACCGCCGCCAGCCGTGGGCCCGGTCGCCCAGCCCTTCGTGCGCTTCGGCACTCATGTCGTACAGCTCCTCGGGTAGCGCGGGCGGTTCTCGGTGCGGGGGTGCTCGGGCGCGGCGCGGCCGGGCGCCCGGCGCCGGCCCGGGTCGGGGTCCGGGTGCGGCCCCGGGGCCGCCCGGTCACGGCGCCCGGCGCCGGGCGGGCACCGGGCGGTGGTCGCTCAGGAACATCAGAAGCACTCGTGCTTGCCCCTCTGCACCTTCATCGCCATGCCGGACAGCTTGAAGGTGCCCGCGCTGGTCGCCCGGGCGCGCTGCCGCAGATCGGTGAAGACCACCGAATCGGCCTGCTGGGCGAAGGAGCCGGGCTCGTACCGGTCGCCCGGCGACGGGCCGGGCCCCTTGGTGGTGTCGTCGACCGAGACGCCCATGTCGATCTCCCGGAAGGTGGCGTTGGCCTGGAGCTCGTCCGTGTCGATGTAGAGCTTGTTGGCCACGACCTCCGGATCACCGGGCCGCCCCGCGGAGAGCTTCAGCGTCACGTCGCCGAACAGCCCGATGGGGACCACCACGGACTGGCACAGATCCGTGATGACCGCGTCCTCCAGCCCGATGACGGACACCGCGTGGTTCCCCGACTCACCGCTGTCCACCGCGTTGTACTGGATGTACCCGTTGCCGTCGAGCCGGTTGGCGGTCATCTTGAACTGCTGCCCCGACACACTGAACGACGCCGCCAGCGCACCCTGCGAGAGGGCGACGCCGATCGCGGCGGACGCCGCGACGCTCGGCACCATGACCACGGCGAACCGCTTCCATCTGGTACCGCCACGAGCCACGGACTCCATGACTTTCCTCCTCCTCGGACATCCATCTCCGGCGTCGACCGGCCCCTCGCGGTGGCTCGGTCGGGCAGGGTTGGGAGACGTGTCACGTCGCCGGTGAGGAGAGCGCCCGCCCTCGGTACGCGCCCGAAGCGCGGGCGATCACCCCCGGGCGACGACCACAGGTCGCGCCCGACAGGTCACGCGCGACAACCGGACAGGCTCCGCCGGTCGGCGAAGACCCCCCTGTCCCGGGCCGGTACCCCCTGGGCCCCTGTTGACGCGGGAAGGCCACGGGTCACCGACCGCTCGGGGGAACCCAGGGTCCCGGTCCCGGGCTGGCCGCCGGGCGCTGAGGGAATGGACCGAGCGTCGCCGATGGTGGTGTATCCGGGCCGTACGCACAAGGGCTTCGTTACCGACTGGTAATCGAAAGGCTATCGATTCGCGACCGTGCGGCACGGCCTCACTACACAGGGTTGCCACAGAGACCCCACGCGCCACTTCCACCAAGGACGAAACGGGGCAGAAAGCCGACCGGGACACAGGTGCAGTGACCGTGGGTCGCTGTTGTGAAGATTCTGCGAAGATCGCGAGTTTGCGAACTTGTTTTCGAAAACCCCGTTCGCCCCTGCCGAGATGCGGACGGGGGCGAACGGGACGGAGTCGGGAGAACGGGGCAGAGAGGGGAAAGCGGAGAGGGGAGACGGGAGACGGGAGACGGGAGACGGGAGAGGGGAGACGGGAGAGGGGAGACGGGACGAGAGGGACTAGAACAGCGCCCGGGCCAGCGTCCTGCGCGCGGCGGCCACCCGCGGATCGTCGGCACCGACCACCTCGAACAGCTCCAGCAGCCGCAGCCGCAGCGCCTCGCGGTCGTCGCCCGCCGTGCGGCGCACCGCGTCGACCAGCCGCCCGAACGCGTCCTCCACATGACCGCCGACCAGGTCGAGGTCGGCGGCGGCGATCTGCGCGGCCGGATCGGCGGGGCGGTCCGCGGCGTCCCGCCGCACGGCCTGCGGGTCCACGCCCTGCACCCGCTGGAGCAGCTCCGCCTGGGCGAGGCCGAGCTTCGCCTCCGGGTGCCCGGGGTCCTCGGTCAGCACGTTCTTGTACGCCCGCACCGCACCGCCGAGATCGCCCGTGTCGAGGGCGCGCGCGGCGGCTTCGAGGACCGCGTCGTACGGTCCGGCCGGAACCTGGGGCTGCGCGTCGGACTCCAGGGCACCGGCGCCGGCGTCGGCGTTGACGTCCAGCCCGGTCAGCCCGAAGCGCTCTTCGGCGACCTGCACCAGCTGGTCGAGCGTCTGGCGGATCTGGGCCTCGGGGGCCGCGCCCTGGAAGAGCGGCAGCGCCTGCCCGGCGACCACGGCGAAGACCGCCGGGATGCCCTGGATACCGAACTGCTGCATCAACATCTGGTTGGCGTCGACGTCGATCTTGGCGAGGAGGAAGCGGCCGTTGTACTCGACGGCCAGCCGTTCGAGGAGCGGACCGAGCTGTTTGCACGGCTCGCACCACTCGGCCCAGAAGTCGATGACGACGGGCACCTCGGCGGAGCGCTGGAGCACCTCGCTCTCGAAACCGGCCTCGTCGACGTCGATCACGAGGGCGGACGGGCCGACGGCCCCGCCGCCGCCCTGCCGGGCCGCTTCGGCCCGGGCCTGCTCCGCCTTCGCCTTGGCCTCCTGGGCGGCCTTGACCGCTCCGAGGTCGACGACCCCGCTCATGGACATGTTCCGTGGCTGCATGGGTACATCCTCCCCCCTGGGCGCGGCTCAGCGAAAAGCGGTGTCACGACGGTGTGACGCGGGGGCCCGTCGGCCCCCGCGGCCACGGGGTCAGAAGCCGGGCGGCTCGGTGTAGACGCCCCACTCGACGCGCAGCACGTCGCAGATCTCCCCCAGGGTCGCCTCGGCCCGCACCGCCTCCAACATGGGCTCGATCATGTTGTCGCCGCGCCGGCCCGCGGCGACCATCGCGTCCAGCGCGGTGCGCACCCGTACGCCGTCGCGCCCGGCCTTGCGGTCGGCGAGGGAGCGCACCTGCTCGCGTTCCACCTCGTGGCTGACCCGCAGGATCTCCAGGTCGCCGGTGACGGACCCGTGGTGGACGTTGACGCCGACCACGCGCTTGTCGCCCTTCTCCAGGGACTGCTGGTAGCGGAACGCGGACTCGGCGATCTCACCGGTGAACCAGCCGTCCTCGATGCCGCGCAGGATGCCGGAGGTGATCGGCCCGATGGGGTGCTGGCCGTCGGGGTGGGCCCGCCGGCCGCGCTCCTCGATCTGCTCGAAGATCCGTTCGGCGTCCGCCTCGATCCGGTCGGTGAGCTGCTCGACGTACCAGGAGCCGCCGAGCGGATCGGCCACGTTGGCGACGCCGATCTCCTCCATCAGCACCTGCTGGGTGCGCAGCGCGATCTCGGCGGCCTGCTCGGAGGGGAGCGCCAGGGTCTCGTCGAGGGCGTTGGTGTGCAGCGAGTTGGTGCCGCCGAGCACCGCAGCGAGGGCTTCCACGGCGGTGCGGACGACGTTGTTGTAGGGCTGCTGGGCGGTGAGCGACACCCCCGCCGTCTGGGTGTGGAACCGCAGCCACTGCGCCTTGGCGGTGCGGGCCCCGTACACGTCGCGCATCCAGCGGGCCCAGATCCGACGGGCGGCCCGGAACTTGGCGATCTCCTCGAAGAAGTCGAGGTGCGCGTCGAAGAAGAAGGAGAGCCCGGGGGCGAAGGTGTCGACGTCGAGTCCGCGCGAGAGGCCCAGCTCCACGTACCCGAAGCCGTCGGCGAGGGTGTACGCCAGCTCCTGCGCGGCCGTCGAACCGGCCTCGCGGATGTGGTAGCCGGAGACCGAGAGCGGCTTGTACGCGGGGATGTGCCGCGCGCAGTGCTCCATCAGGTCGCCGATCAGCCTCAGGTGCGGCTCGGGCGGGAAGAGCCACTCCTTCTGGGCGATGTACTCCTTGAAGATGTCGGTCTGGAGGGTGCCGTTGAGGACGGCGGGGTCGACGCCCTGGCGTTCGGCGGCGACCAGGTACATGCAGAAGGCGGGGACGGCCGGTCCGCTGATGGTCATCGAGGTGGTGACGTCGCCGAGCGGGATGTCCCGGAACAGGACCTCCATGTCGGCGGCGGAGTCGATGGCGACCCCGCAGTGGCCGACCTCGCCGAGCGAGCGCCCGTCGTCGGAGTCGCGTCCCATGAGGGTGGGCATGTCGAAGGCGACGGAGAGGCCGCCGCCGCCCGCCGCGAGGATCATCTTGTACCGCTCGTTGGTCTGCTCGGCGTTGCCGAAGCCGGCGAACTGGCGGATGGTCCAGGTGCGGCCCCGGTAGCCGGTCGGGTGCAGGCCGCGGGTGAAGGGGTACTCCCCGGGCCAGCCGATCCGCTCGAAGCCCTCGTAGGTGTCGCCGGGCCGGGGGCCGTAGACGGGCTCGACCGGATCGCCGGAGAGCGTGGTGAAGTCGGCGTCGCGCTTGTGGGCGGCGTCGTACCGGGCCTGCCAGCGGCGGCGGCCCTCCTCGATCGCGTCAGCGTCCATGCTTCGAATTTACTAGGACGTCCTAGTAAATGTCGATGGGAAACCGCCGGAGTCCGCCACGGGCTCCGGCGGAAGGGGCGCTCGGCCCCGGACGGTCACGCCTTGACGGGCTCCGGCGCACGGTCCGTGATCAGCGAACGGGTCTCACGGCTGATCTTCGGCTCGACGAAGAACGAGGCGAACGGGATGCAGCCGACGAGGAGCACCCACAGCAACTTGCCGAACGGCCACTTCGCCTTGGAGCCGAGGTCGAAGGCGAAGACCACGTAGACGATGAACAGCAACCCGTGGATCTGCGAGATGACCATGGTGTCGCCGGTCTCGAAGCCGTACTTCAGGATGATCGCCACGGTGAACACCAGCAGCCAGATGGCGGTGATGTACGCCATCACCCGGTAGCGCGTCAGCACGGTTTGCTTCATGGCCCGAGCGTAACGACCGCAGATGCCCGATCTTCGAGCGGGTCACCCCTCGCCCCGGCCCCCGCTCACCCCTCGCCGCTCGCCCCGCTCACCCCTCGAAGTCTCGGGCGGCGGCGCGCAGCGGGCGCAGCATCGCGAAGATCTCCCCGCACTCCTCCGCGTCGTAGGCGCCGAGCCCGAAGTCCATCGCCATCAGGTCCCGGGTGGCCGCCTCCACCACCTCGCGGCCCTTGTCCGTGATGGAGGCGAGGGTGCCCCGACCGTCGTTCGGGTTGGGCCGCTTCTCCACCAGCCCGGAGCGCACCAGCCGGTCCACGGTGTTGGTGACCGAGGTCGGGTGGACCATCAGCCGCTCGCCGATCTTCGACATCGGCAGCTCGCCCGCCTTGGAGAAGGTGAGCAGCACCAGCGCCTCGTAGCGGGCGAAGGTCAGTCCGTACGGCTTGACGGCCGCGTCGACCTCGCCCAGCAGGATCTGGTGCGCGCGCATGATCGAGGTGATCGCGGCCATCGAGGGGACGCTGCCCCAGCGCTGCTTCCAGAGCTCATCGGCGCGGGCGATCGGATCGAAGGCGAGACTCAGTGGCTTCGGCACGATGCGACCCTACCGGCCGGTCATATGCCGTTCAGCTCCGTCTCGCCCTTCGGTCCGGAGCCCCCGGTTCCACAAAATCCGGCCCCGCACCCGTCCGGGATCACGGTGCGGACGGCGCCCCGGCCACGGGCGCCGACCCCGGTCCACCGGCCGCCGTGCGCCGGACCTCGACCGCCAGCAGCACGCACACCACCGTGCCGATCACCCCCGCCCCCGCGACCACCGTACTGACCGCGAACACCTCCGCGGCGGCGCCCGCGAGCACCATGCCCACGCCCTGGACGGTCATCAGTCCGGCCGTGTGCACCGTCATCGCCCGGCCCCGCAGGCCCGGGGGCACCGCGTCCACGAACCACCGGTCGGCGCCCAGGGTGTAGGCGAAGCCCGCCCCGCCCAGGAAGAGCAGGAGCACCGCCCAGCTCGGCTCGGGGACCAGGACGTACCCGGTCAGCGGCAGCAACAGCAGGGCGCCGAGCGGGAGGGCGATCCGCTCCCGGGTGCGCGGCCGGAGCGCTGCGCCCACCAAGAGCTCCGCGAGGACGGTGCCCACCGGCATCGCGCACATCAGCAGTCCCACCACGGCGGTCCCCGCCCCGATCTGGTCCGCGTACGCGGCGGCCAGCGCCTCCGGGACGACCACGAACATCGGCGGCACCCACAGGAACAGCAGCAGGGCGCGCAGCCTGCGGTGGGCGAGGACCGCACGGACCCCGTTCAGCGAGTACCGGGTCAGCGACCCCCCGTCCGACGCCTCCCCGTCCGGTGCTTGGCGGGCCGGCCGCCGCCGGGTGCCGCACCGCAGCAGCACCGCCGACAGCAGGAACGTCCCCAGGGTGATCACCAGGGCGCCCCGCGGGGACACCACGGTCAGCAGCAGCCCGCCGAGCCCGAAGCCGACGAGGACCGCGCTCTGCGAGACGATCCGCAGCAGCGAACGCCCCAGCACGAAGCGGTCGCCCGAGCCGAGGACGTCGGCGAGGGTCGCCATCCGGGTGCCGTTGAAGACCGGCGCGACCAGCGCGATGGCGCAGCGCAGCGCCAGCAGCCCGGCGACCGGGGTCAGCGGCAGCGCCATCAGCGCCGCGCACCCCGCGCACACCAGATCGCAGACGACGAGCACCCGCCGCGCCGGGTACCGGTCGGCGATCCCGGCCAGCAGGGTGCCGCCGACGAGGTACGGCAGCATGCCGAGCGCGAAGGCCAGCGCACTGAGGAACGGCGAGCCGGTCAGCCGGTACACGAGCACGGTCAGCGCGATCTCGCTGACGACGACGCCGAGCAGCGAGAACAGGTGCGCGGTGAAGATCCACCGGAACTCCACCACCCGGAAGACGTCCCGGTAGCCGTCACGGTCACCGCCCCCGCCCCCGCCCCCGTCGCCGTCGCCGTCGCCGTCGCCGTCGCCGCCCCCGTCGCCGTCGGGCACGGTCCCGGCGGCGGGGGGTTCCTCCGTCCCCGCCGCCCCTCCCTCATGTCCCTGCGGTTCCTCCGTCATAGGAAGCCACCCTGGGCCCCCTTCCGGGCCGGGCATACTGATTCGCCCCCAGCCGAATCCGCCGCCGTCCGGGAGGCCCCGTGCCGATGCGTCTGCACTTCACCCCGGACGACCTGTTGGCGTCCCGGTTCGCCATCTCCCCGCTCTGGGAGACGCAGGAGGCGGTCCGCACCCTGCGGCGCCCGGACCGACACGGCTACCACCCGCGCTGGCTGCGGCGGATCGAGGCGACGGGCCAGCCGCTCGACCTCGCGCCGATCTGGCTGCTGATGCCCCACCGCGGGCACAGCCCCGACTGGCTGGGCCCGCCGCCGATCGGCCCGGCGGCCTCGTTCGCCGAGGAGATCGCCGCCGTGCGCGCCGCCGATCCGGACGCCGCCCGCGCGGAGATGCTGACGGCCCTGGGCCACACCCCGGGCGCAGCGGACACCGCCCTCGGCCGAGCGCTGCTCGCGGACCCCGCCCGCGCGGTACGGGACGTGGCGGACCTGTTGGAACGGGCCTGGCAGGTCCTGGTGGAGCCGGACTGGCCCCGACTGCGCGCCCTGCTCGAAGCGGATGTCGCCCACCACTCCCGGCGACTCGCGGACATCGGACTGGGCGCGCTGCTCGGCGAGTTGGACCGGCGGATGGTGTGGGCGAACACCACCCTCACCGTGGCCTTCCACGGCGAGCACGAACGGCAGCTGGACGGACGGGGGTTGGTGCTGATGCCGAGCGTGTTCTCCTGGCCGGACGTGATCGGCGGCCACGACCCGCCCTGGCAACCGACCCTGGTCTACCCGGTGCGGGGCATCGGCGGACTGTGGAGCGGCGATCCGGCGGCGCCGGAGCGGGGGCGCGCGGCGCTGGCCCGGCTGCTGGGGGCGAACCGGGCCGCGGTGCTGGCCGCGCTGGACGAGTCGGCGAGCACCACCGCACTGGCCCAGCGGCTGGGCCTCGCCCCGTCCTCGGTGTCCGCCCACCTGATCGCGCTGCGGGACGCCGGCCTGCTCACCGCCCGCCGGTACGGCCACCGGGTGCTGTACGAGCGGACCCCGCTGGGCATGGCCCTGCTGTCCGGCGGCGAGTGACCCGGGGCGGGGACCCGGGGCCGGGGGCCGGGGGGACGGACGGGCCGGGGCACGAGGGCTGCCGGGACGTGGGCAACACGCCACCCGAGCCACCCCGTTGCGGCGGCCCACCTGTGATGGGGTGGGACGTTCCGCCGGAAGACGCTCCGGCGGCCCACCGAAGGGGAGGCACATGACAGCACGAGGACACCAGGACGTACGGGGACACCAGGGCATACGCAGCGGCTCGGCGGAGTCGGTCACCCGACGCCGGGCGGTGCTCGGTGCGGGCGCCGGACTGGCCGCGCTGAGCGTGGTCGGCACCTCGGGAACCGCCCGGGCGGCGTCGCGGGGGCGCGCGTCCGGGATCGGACGGGAACTGCGCGCACTGGAACAGCAACACGACGCCGAACTCGGTGTCTTCGCCCGCAACATGGCGACCGGACGGACCGTCCGCCACCGGGCCGACACCCTGTTCCCGATCTGCTCGGTCTTCAAGACCCTCGCCGCGGCTGCCGTCCTGCGCGACCTGGGCCGCAACGGCGAGTTCCTGGACACACGGCTCTTCTACACGGCCGAAGAGGTCGAGAAGATCCCGCACTCGCCGGTCACCGACGACCAGGTGCACATCGACCACGGCATCACCATCGCCGAACTGTGCGACGCGACCATCCGGTACAGCGACAACTTCGCGGCCAATCTGCTGCTGCGCGAGTTGGGCGGCCCGACCGCGATCACCCGGTTCTGTCGTTCGCTCGGCGACCGGGTGACCCGGCTCGACCGGTGGGAGCCCGAACTGAACTCGGCGGAACCCGACCGGGTCACCGACACCACCACCCCGGCGGCCATCGGGGTGACCTACGCCCGGCTGGTCCTCGGCAACGCGCTGGCTGGCCCGGACCGCGCGCGCCTGACCGACTGGATGCTGCGGAACACCACCAGCGGGACCCGCTTCCGCAAGGGTCTGCCCGCCGACTGGACGTTGGCCGACAAGACGGGCGGCGGAAGGTACGGCACCAACAACGACGCGGGCGTGGCCTGGACCCCGGACGGCACGCCGGTGCTGCTCGTGGTGCTGAGCACCCGCTTCACCGAGGCGGCCCCGGCCGTGGACCCGCTGATCGCGTCGACGGCCGAGCTGTTGGCGAAGACCCTGGGCTAGCGAGTCCGGGACGACCGTCCGCGGTGCGCTCCTGCGGGGCCGCCGCGGACGGCGTCCGTCACGTCTGCGGTCGGGCGAGCCAGCGGTCCAACGCGTCGACGGTGTTCTCCGGCGCGGTGTTGAAGCACAGCCGGATGCCGGGCGCCGCCTCGGTGAGGACGTTCACCAGCCGCTCGAACAGCAGGGTGTGTTCGGGGAGCACCCGCACGCCGGCGCCGATCAGCGCCAGGCCCACGGTGTGCCGACCGAGCTCCTTGCGCACCGTCGCCTCGGCGTCGTCCGCCGACGTGCCGATCAGACAGCTCACGACGTCGAACCCGGCCTCCCGCAGCGCCGCGTGCCCGACGGCGATCCGCGCGGTGAGCTGTGCCTCGTCGATCCCGTCGGACAGCTGGCCGTAGTCGATGGCACTCGGGTGCAACCCGATGGTCAGCACCTTCGTGTCGCTCGGTAACGGACTCCCGGTCGTCGGCACACCCATCAGTGAACTCCCTACCTCGTCTCGCGGTCGATCCTTCCGGTGTACCACGGAGCCCCGACCCGCCTCCCGCCGAACGGGGGTTCCCGCCCGCTCCGTCCGTCAGGTGCGCTCCACCTCGGCCATGAGGAGTCGCAGCGTCAGCGAGTGCTTCTCCCGGGGGAGTTCGCTCAGGGCCGTCCGCGCGTACGCCACGCCGCCCGTCCGGTCCCCGGAGCGCGCGAGCATCAGCCCCCGGTGCAGTTCGAGGTGCGTGGCGAACCGGGGCAGGACGGCCGGCAGCTCCCGTCGCGCGGCGTCCTGCGCCCCGACCGCTGCGTCCTCGCCCCCGAGTCGAGCCGCGAGCAACGAGACGAAGACGTTCATGCGCCACCAGGGCACCGCGTAGTCGGAGGTCTGTTCGGCGGAGGCCACCGCGTCGAACACCCGGCGCCCCTGGTGCATGAGCTGTCGCGCGCTCGCGCGGTCGCCCCGGACGGCCGCCGCGTGCGCCTTCCCCATGGTCGCGTTCAGGAGTCCGAGCGAGGGCTTGTCGCTGATCGCCATCGCCTGATCGGCCAACACGTCGGCGATGCCGAGGGACGCCCCCTCGTACCCCAGGGCGATCGCCGCCCGTCCCCGTACCCACACCCGGGTGTGGTCGTCGCCCGACTCGTCGGCCGCCCGAGCTGCCATGCGGTACCAGTTCACGGCCCTGGAGCCGTCGGAGCCGGGGAACGTCTTGGCGTACAGCGTCATGAGCCGTGCGGCGACGGACCACAGCTGAGGGGTGTCCAGTTGCTGCTGCACCACGACCAGCTCGCCCGTGACGCGACGCTGGATGTCGGCGGCCTCCTGACTCATGTACGCGGTCCCGTACACGGCCAGTTTCGCTTCCCAATCGTCCGCGGACGGCCCGTCGGTCAGGAACGTACGGTGCTTCACTTCACCCTCAAGCACGGCTGGGGAACGTCCAGGTCTGGTCTACCCACGCACCAGCTCAGCACAACGGCCGCGTGCCCGGGCGTACCCTCGGCCCATGCCTGCCGATTTGGGTGAACGGCTGCGGGGCGTCCGCAAGCGTCGAGGGCTGACGCAACACGGGCTCGCGCGCGAGTCCGGTGTGTCGGTGTCGCTGATCAGGAAGCTCGAACAGGGGGAGCGGCGAGACGCCCGCCTGGAGACGGTACGCAAGCTCGCCGCGGCGCTCGGGGTGCCCACCACGCGTCTGGTGGCCGAGGCCGTGGAAGACGGGGCGGGCACCGTCGTATCGGACCAGTGGGCTCCCGTCAGGAACGCCCTGACGGCTTCGGCGACCGGGGCCGCCGACGTGGACGAACCACCGACCCTGGACGGTCTGCGTGACGCACTGAGCGCCGCCGTCCCCCTGTTCTCCGGCGACCGCTTCGCGGAGTTGAGCACGGTGCTGCCCGCGCTGCTCCGGGACGCCGACGCAGCCGCTCGGCTCGCGCCCGAGGGTCGGGCCCTGCGGGTGCGCTTGTTGCAGCTCACCGGGTGGCTACTGACCCAGACCCGCCAGTTCGAGGCCGCCGAGCGGTGCTTGGGCGCGGCCCTCGCCGGCTCGGCGGACCGACTCCAGGGGGCGTCCACGGTCAACACGATGTGCTGGCTGCTGCTGCGCCAGGGCAGATTGGACCGGGCCCGGCAGTTGGCTGCCCAATGGGCCGACGAAACGGAACCCCGGCTCTCCCGCGCGACGCCCGACGAACTCAGCGCATGGGGGTGGCTGCTGCTGCGCCTGTCGGCCGCGGCCGTACGGGACAACCGCCCGGACGAGGCGGAGGAAGCCCTGCGCTTCGCCCACTCCGCCGCCGTGGCCCTGGGGCGGGAGTTCATCCCGGGCGACGACTTCCTCCGCGCCTTCGGCCCGGTGACGGTCACCCTGAAGCGGACCGAGAACGCCATGGTCCTGGACCGTCCCGACGTGGTCCTCAAGCTGGCGTCGAAGGTCCCGACGGGAGGGTTCCGTCCCACGTCGAACAACCGCAACCGGCATCTGCTCGACGTGGCCAACGCATACGCGAGGACGCGGCAGTACGGGCTGGCCGTCGACACCTTGGCCGGGGTCCGCGCCGCAGCCCCGCAGTGGCTACCGAACCAGCCGTACGCCCGGGACGTCCTCGCCCACGTCGTGGCCAGGCGACGGACCCTCACGGAAGAGATGCGTTCCCTCGCCGACACGATGGGGCTGCCGGTGTGACCCTGCGTGGCACCTCCTGTCGCCTCCGCACGGAACTGCCATGGTCACCGGTCCCGGCGGTCTCTAGCGTCGTTCGACATGACGACCGACCCCACGCGCCAGGACCCCCCACCCGGAAGTCCCCCCGACCCGCAGCAGCCGCCCCCCGGCGAACGCCCCCTGCTGACCCTCCGGGTGTCCCGTGACGGCGGTCGGACCTGGGGCGACCCGCAGGGCGTCTACGCGTCGGCGAAACCGGCGCCGATACTGACCTCGGCCTGGCCGACCTGTACGTGCCCCCGGTGCGCGGCGCGGGCGTAACGCAAGGGTGGGCGTACGCGTGACGGCCGCCCCCGGTCCAGGGACGGCCGTCACGAAGAACGTGCGGTACGGAGGGGCTCAGCCGTCGGCGAGGTGCCGTTCGACGGTCTCGACCTTGGAGGTGAGGCCGTCGCCGACCCCGGGGCGGAGGTCCGCCTTGAGCACCAGCGAAACCCGCGGGGCGCGCGCCTCGACCGCGGCGACGGCCCGCTTGACGACGTCCATGACCTCGTCCCACTCACCTTCGACGGAGGTGAACATCGCGTCCGTACGGTTCGGGAGCCCGGACTCGCGGACGACCCGGACGGCGTCGGCGACGTACTCCCCCACGTCCTCGCCGACGCCGAGCGGGGTGACGGAGAAGGCGACGATCATGCCTGGACGACCCCCTCGCGGCGGGCGCGCGCCGCGATGACCTCGGCCTCGGCCTCGGCCTTGAGGCGCCGCTCCGCGACGAACCCGCCGAAGGGCAGGACCGACAGCACGAAGTACAGGGCGGCGGTGCCCAGCGACCACTTGGTGCGGTTCCAGGCGTCCAGCCAGAAGACCACGTACACGACGAACAGCAGACCGTGGATCATGCCCATGGCGGGCACCGCGTTGAAGTCGGTCGTCCGCTTGAGGACCGAGCAGACGAGCAGCAGCAGGAACGAGATGGCCTCGGGCGCCGAGACCAGGCGCAGGCGGCGGAGTGCGGATGCGGTCTTGATGTCCACGGGGGAGGGTCACCTTCGGGCTTCGGGAGGAGTACGGATCGGCTCCGCACGCTTTGTGAACGTGTGCACAAGCGTCCCCATTGTGGCATCGGGGTCGGCGCGTCCCCAGCCCGGGGTGCCCGCCGGGAACGACGGATGCGTCACAGTCGCGCACCGGAAGCCGGCGCCGACGTCACGAGCCGGTGCCGCTCGCCCGGGGGCCCTGTGCCGCGGCGCCGGGGTCCGGTTACCTTCGCAGGGTGGCAACGTTCCGGCTCCAAGGGAGCAAAGTGCTCGCCGTCGACATGTCCGGCGACACGGTCAGGGCGAAGAACGGCTCGATGGTCGCGTACGACGGCCAGGTGAGCTTCAAGAAGATGAGCGGCGGCGGTGAGGGGCTGCGCGGGATGGTCACGCGCCGCCTCACCGGCGAGCAGCTCACCGTGATGGAGGTGAAGGGCCAGGGCACCTGCTGGTTCGCCGACCGGGCGAGCGAGATCAACCTGGTGCAACTGCACGGCGACAAGCTGTACGTGGAGGCGAGCAATCTGCTCGCCACCGACGCCGGGCTGCGCACCGGGACCACCTTCACCGGGCTGCGCGGCGCGACCCAGGGCGGCGGTCTGTTCACCACGACCGTGGAGGGCACCGGGCAGGCCGCACTGACCTCGGACGGTCCGGCCGTCGTGCTGCGGGTGACCCCGCAGCACCCGTTGTCGGTGGACCCAGGCGCGTACGTGGCCCATCAGGGCGACCTGCGGCAGACCTTCCAGGCGGGGGTGACCTTCCGCACGCTGATCGGGGAGGGCGGCGGCGAGGCGTTCCAGATCCGCTTCGAGGGCGACGGACTGGTGTACGTGCAGCCCAGCGAGCGCAACACCGTCGGAGGGGACGTCTGATGCCGTTCCGTGAGATCAACTCGAAGATGATCGAGGCGACCGTGGCCCCCGGGCAGCGGTTGTTCAGCCAGCGCGGGGCGATGCTCGCCTACCGGGGCGACGTGACGTTCACGCCCAACGTCCAGGGCGGTCAGGGCGGGCTGACCTCGATGATCGGGCGCCGCGTCGCGGGGGAGGCGACCCCGCTGATGACCGTCGAGGGCAACGGGACCGTCCTGTTCGGGCACGGCGGCCACCACGTCCAGGTGATCCCCCTGAGCGGGGACACCCTGTACGTGGAGGCGGACCGGTTGCTGGCCTTCGACGGGACGCTCCAGCAGGGCACGATGTTCCTCGGTGCGCAGGGCGGGGTCATGGGCATGGTGCGCGGCCAGGTGACGGGGCAGGGCCTGTTCACCACCACGCTCCAGGGCCACGGTTCGGTGGCCGTGATGGCGCACGGCGGAGTGATCGAGCTGCCGGTCACCCCGCAGCGCCCGGTGCACGTCGACCCGCAGGCGTACGTGGCGCACCGCGGCGAGCTCCGCAACAAGCTGTCGACGGCGCTGGGCTGGCGGGACATGGTGGGCCGGGGTTCGGGCGAGGCGTTCCAGCTCGAACTGAGCGGCCAGGGCGTGGTGTACGTCCAGGCGTCGGAGGAGAAACTGTGAGCACACCGAGCAAGTACGGGGCGCCGGGACCGGTGGTGCACGACCCCACGACCCTGCCGTCGGACGACAACGTCGACAGCTACACCTTCTGCGTGGAGCTCGCGAACAGCGAGTGGTTCCTCCAGAAGGGCAAGATGATCGCCTACTACGGGTCGATCGAGTTCAACGGGATCGGCCACGGCCGTCTCGACCGGCTGGTGCGCACCTCGTTCCACTCCCCCCTGCACGCCAGTGACTGGGTGGTGGCGTCCGGGACGGGCAAGCTGCTGCTCGCCGACCGGGCGTTCGACGTCAACTCTTTTGACCTGGATGACGGCAACCTGACGATACGCTCGGGCAATCTGCTCGCTTTTCAGCCAAGTCTCGCGCTCAAGCAATCGATCGTTCCGGGGTTCCTGACGCTGATCGGCACCGGCAAGTTCGTCGCCGCGTCGAACGGTCCGGTGGTCTTCATGGAACCCCCGCTGCGCGTCGATCCGCAGGCGCTCGTGGGGTGGGCGGACTGCCCCTCGCCGTGCCACCACTACGACCACGCCTACATGACCGGCGTGATCGGCGGTCTACGTGCGCTGACGGGGCTCGGCGGAACGTCCGGGGAGGAGCACCAGTTCGAGTTCGTGGGTGCGGGTACGGTACTGCTCCAGTCCAGCGAGCGATTGATGGCGGAGCAGGACACCGGGGTCGTGCCGCACCAGGCGGGCGTGCCCGGAAACCACGGCGCACCCGGGCAGGGCGTACCGCGCCTTCCCGGACAGCTCGGAGACCTGCAACGCCGCTTCGGGCTGTGAGCGGTAGTCTGCGGAGTGTGACATCGAACGCGTGCGCAGCGTCACACCCCCAAGATTCGTTAACAATTCAACCTCTTAGGGTAGAATAGGATTCATGGAGACCGAGACGGCTACCCCCTGGCTGACCGACGCCGAGCAGAGCGCCTGGCGCACCCACCTGGAGGTCAACCGCCTGCTACAGCATCAACTGGAGAAGGACCTCCAGCCGTTCGGCCTGACGATCAACGACTACGAGATCCTCGTCAACCTCTCGGAGACCGACGAACACCGGATGCGCATGAGCGACCTCGCCGCGTCCACGCTCCAGTCCAAGAGCAGACTGTCCCACCAGATCACGCGGATGGAGAACGCGGAACTGGTGCGCCGCGAGCACTGCGAGTCCGACCGCCGGGGGCTGTTCGCCGTGCTCACCGAGCACGGCTTGGAGACCATGCGCAAGGTGGCACCGCACCACGTCGCCTCCGTACGACGGCACTTCATCGACCTGATCGGTCCGGAAGACCTCGAAACGCTCCACAAGTCGCTCACCCCGATCGCGGAGCACCTGCGCGTCCAGCGCGGCAGGCTCTGACCCCACCGACCGGGCGAGGGCCAAGCCCGGTCCCCGCCCCCCGGGCCACCGCCCGGGGGTGCCGGCCACCCCCGCGCTGACCGAGGGCACCCACCCCCCGACCCACGGCACCGCGGGCCCACGACACCGGGCGCCCCTATCCGGGGTGCCCGCCCCGCGTCCGCTAGACCCCGGCGAGCGGGAGCACCAGCTCGAACAGGGCACCGCCCGCCGGCGAGCTCCGCACCGTGAGGGTGCCCCCGTGCCGCAGGGCCACGTCCCGGGCGATCGCCAACCCGAGCCCCGCCCCGCCGTCGTCACGACTGCGGGCGTCGTCCAACCGCACGAACCGTTCGAAGATCCGCTCCCGCTCCGCCTCGGGCACCCCGTCCCCGTCGTCCCCGACGGCGAGCACCGCGGACCCGTCGCGCACCCCCACCGTCACCCGTACGCCCGTGGCCGCGTGCCGCTGGGCGTTGTCCACCAGATTGCCCAGCACCCGGGTCAACTGCCCTCGGGAACCAGCCACTTCGACGCCCTCGACGAGCTCCTGCTCGACGGGCACCCGGTCGCCCACCCGCTGGGACAGCTCCTCCCGGGTCAGCGCCGCGAGGTCCATCCGCGCGTCCCCCGGCCGCTCCCCCGCGTCCAGCCGGGCGAGCAACAACAGGTCCGCGGCCAGCTGTTGGAGCCGGACCGTGTCGGCGACCGCACCCTCCAGATCCAGCAACTCGGGGTGTGCGGCGCCCACTTCCAGCTGGGTGCGCAGGGAGGCGATCGGACTGCGCAGCTCGTGGGAGGCATCGGCGACGAACCGGCGCTGCCGCTCCACGGACGACTCCAGGGCGGCCAGCGTGACATTGGTGGTGCGCGCGAGCCGGGCGATCTCGTCATGGGTGCCCGGCACCGGAACGCGTCGCCGCAGGTCCTCGGAAGCGGTGATCGCCGCCATCTCCTGCCGGATGTCCGCGACGGGTCGCAGCGCCCGCCGGGTCACCAGCCAGGTCACCCCGCCCACCACGCCGAGCAGCAGCGGGAAGCCGATGAGCATCGCGGTCGTCGCCGTGTCGACGGCGCTGCGCTCCGCGGAGAGCGGGGCGCCCGCGTACACCCGCAGCTCGCCCTTGTCGGGGGCCTCCAGGTCGATCCGGGCGAACAGGTACGCGGCGGACTCCCCGTCCACGGTCGCCGTGCCGTCACTGTGCACCGGTTCGTCGGAGATCTCCCCCCTCTCCCGGTCCTCGGGGTCGGCGGCCCCGTCGTCGGCCCGGTCGTCCCGGTCGTGCGCGTCCTCGGAGTCCTCGCCGTCGCGGTCCTTCGCGCCGTCGGGCGCGGGCGCCCCGGAGTGCGGGCGCACCTCGTTCGAGGCCGTGCCGCTGATGCGCTCCAGCCCCTCGCTGACGGCGACCACCCGGTCCTGCGCGTCAAGGACCTGTACGGGGCGGCCGTCCTCGCCGTCGGGCAGGTCCAGCTCGCGGTAGCCCACGCCGGACACCAGTTGGGAGGCGACCCGGTTGGCGGTGGAGTCCGCCTGGCTGCCCGCCTGACCGATGAGGCTGGCGCGCAGCGCGAGCAGCAGCCCGGTGCCGGCGGCGACCAGCGCGACGGCCACCACGAGCGTCGCCCCCAGGGTGGCCCGGGCGCGGACCGAGCCGAACAGCCGTCTCATCGCCCGGTCTCCAGGCGGTAGCCGGCGCCGCGCACGGTCCGGATGAGGGAGGCCCCCAGCTTGCGGCGGAGCGCGCTCACATACACCTCGACGATGTTGGGGTCGCCGTCGTAGGCGAAGTCCCAGACGTGTTCCAGGATCTCGCTCTTGGAGACCACCTCACCGGACCGCAGGAGCAGCTGCTCCAGTACGGCGAACTCCTTGGCGGTGAGCGGCACTTCGTCCGGGCCGCGCCGCACCTGATGGGCGGCGGTGTCCACCACGAGGTCGCCGAGAACGTGCACGGGCGAGCCGCCGACGCGTCCGCGGCGCCGCAGCAGGGCCTTGACCCGGGCGACGAGCACCACATAGGAGAACGGTTTCGTCAGGTAGTCGTCGGCCCCGGTGTCGAGGCCCTCGGCCTCGTCGTACTCG
This sequence comes from Streptomyces sp. NPDC059816, assembly GCF_042732055.1. Taxonomy (NCBI): domain Bacteria; kingdom Bacillati; phylum Actinomycetota; class Actinomycetes; order Kitasatosporales; family Streptomycetaceae; genus Streptomyces; species Streptomyces sp. NPDC059816. The sequence goes on along the minus strand of NZ_JBHWIQ010000012.1, from coordinate 200,717 downwards.
CCGTCCTTCGCCGTGAGCATCAGGATCGGTACGTCGTGGCCGGCGGCGCGCAGGGCGGCGCAGATCCGGTAGCCGTTCATGCCGGGCAGCATGATGTCGAGGACGACCAGGTCGTAGGCGCCCTCACTGGCCCGGTGCAGCCCTTCGAGCCCGTCGTGGACGACGTCCACGGCGAACCCCTCGGCGGTCAGTCCCCGGGCGAGCGACAGGGCGAGCCGCTTTTCGTCCTCCACGATCAAAAGGCGCATGTGCACAGCCTCCCAAACGGAACCTGAAGATCCCTTCAGCCGGTTTCAGCCTCACTTCAGCATGTCTTCTGCAGATTGGTTACCGCAGACACCAAACAAGCACCGAACTGCGGACTCGGGAGGGTTCATGAAGCGCAAGGTCCTGATCGCCGCCATCACTGGCGCACTGCTGGTGGGCACGGGCACGGCCACGGCCGTCGCGGTGGCGGGTGCCGACGGCGGTGACGACGACCGGACGGTGCAGAAGTCCAGCGTCCAGCTGACCGACGACGCCGGCGACGACAGCGATGACCGTGATGACAAGGACGACAAGGACGACCGCGAGGACGACACTGCGGACGACCGTGACGGACGGGACGACGACCGCGAGGACACCGGCCGGCTGCCCGCCGGGGTGAAGGTCACCGCGGCCGACGCGATCGCCACCGCTCTGGGCGAGCGTGCCGGCACCGCCGTCTCCGTCGACCTGGACGAGGACGACGGCAAGGTCGCCTGGGACATCGAGGTGATCGACGGCAAGCGGGACGTCTACACCGTCGTCGTGGACCCGGGCACCGGCAAGGTCCTCGGTTCGTCCCTCGACAAGGACGACTCCGATGACAAGGACGACCAGAACGACACCAAGAACGAGCTGGCCGCGGCGAAGGGCGCCGCGGTGAGCGCCCAGCAGGCGGCGGAGGTGGCCGCGGCGAAGGGCACCGTGATCTCGTTGGACCTCGACGCGGACGGCAAGAAGGGCGCCTGGGACGTCGAGGTGCTGAGCAACGGCACCGAGCGCGACTGGACGGTCTCGCTCGATACGGCCAAGACCGTGCCCGCCAAGGACACGGCCGACTCCGCCGACTCCGACGACGGCTCCGACGACTGAGGCCGAGGCCGCTGACCGCACCGGGCCCGGACCCCGCCGGGCCCAGGACGTCAGCCCTCGGTCAGCGCCCGGGTCAACACGTCGGCCGCCGTGTAGGGGTCGGTACGACCCGCGGCGACGTCCTCGGCGAGCCCCCGGAGCCGGCGGTCCCCGTGCAGGTCGGCCAGCCGTTCCCGCAAGGCGGTGACGGCGATCGTCTCGACCTCACGGGCCGCACGCGCCCGCCTGCGATGGAGGAGAACCCCCCGTTCCTCCATCCAGGCGCGGTGCTTCTCCAGGGCTTCGACGACCTCGTCGATGCCCTGGGCCCGGGCCGCGACGGTCCGGACGATGGGCGGACGCCAGTCCCCCGGGCCGCGGGCCTCCCCCAGGCCCAGCATGTGGTTCAGCTCCCGGGCGGTGGCGTCGGCGCCGTCCCGGTCGGCCTTGTTCACCACGTACAGGTCGCCGATCTCCAGGATTCCCGCCTTCGCGGCCTGGATGCCGTCCCCCATCCCGGGGGCGAGCAGCACCGCGCAGGTGTCGGCCTGGGCGGCGATCTCCACCTCGGACTGGCCCACCCCGACCGTCTCCACGAGGATCACCTCGCAGCCGGCGGCGTCCAGTACCCGGATGGCCTGCGGCGCCGCCCAGGCCAGCCCGCCGAGGTGGCCGCGGGTGGCCATCGACCGGATGTAGACCCCCGGGTCGGAGGCGTGGTCGGACATCCGCACCCGGTCCCCGAGCAGTGCGCCCCCGGAGAACGGGGACGAGGGGTCGACGGCGAGCACCCCGACCCGCTTTCCCTGGCGCCGGTAGGCGGTGACGAGTGCCGAGGTGGTGGTCGACTTGCCGACGCCGGGCGGCCCGGTGAGGCCCACCACGTAGGCGTTGCCGGTGAGGGGTGCGAGGGCGGCCATCACTTCGCGCAGTTGCGGCGACGCCCCCTCCACCAGGGTGATCAGCCGGGCGACGGCCCTCGGCCGCCCGCTGCGGGCGGCGGCCACCAGCGAGGAGACGTCACTGTTCACGCGCACGGTTCCCTTCCTGGGACCGCGGACAGCGCTGCCCGCGGTCGCTTCGGCTGTGCTGCCCGCGACGGTGCGGTCAGCCCTTCGGCACCCGGACGATCAACGCGTCGCCCTGGCCGCCGCCCCCGCACAGCGCCGCCGCGCCGATGCCGCCGCCGCGCCGCTTCAGCTCCAGCGCGAGGTGCAGGACGAGCCGGGCGCCGGACATCCCGATCGGATGGCCGAGGGCGATGGCGCCCCCGTTGACGTTCACCTTTTCCGCCGACACCCCGAGGTCCTGCATTGACTGGTGGGCGACCGCGGCGAACGCCTCGTTGATCTCGATGAGGTCGAGGTCGTCGACGCCGATGCCCTCCTTGCCGAGGGCGTGCAGGACGGCGCGGGACGGCTGGGAGTGCAGGGAGTTGTCGGGGCCCGCGACATTGCCGTGGGCGCCGATCTCGGCGATCCACTCCAGGCCCAGCTCCTGGGCCTTCGCCTTGCTCATGACGACGACGGCGGCGGCCCCGTCGGAGATCGGGGAGGCGGACCCGGCGGTGATGGTGCCGTCCGCGGCGAAGGCGGGGCGCAGCTTGCCCAGCGACTCGGCGGTGGTGTCGGCCCGGATGCCCTCGTCCCGGTCGACCAACACCGGTTCGCCGCGCCGCTGGACCACCTCGACCGGCGTGATCTCGGCCGCGAAGAGACCGTTCTTCTGGGCCGCGGCGGCGCGCTGGTGCGACTGCGCGGCCAGGGCGTCCTGCTCGGCGCGGCCGATGCCGAGGCGGGTGTTGTGCTTCTCGGTGGACTCCCCCATGGCGATGGACTCGAACGGGTCGGTCAACCCGTCGTGCGCCATCACGTCGAGCATTTCGATCGCCCCGTACTTGTGGCCCTCGCGCGACTTGGGCAGGAGGTGGGGGGCGTTGGTCATGGACTCCTGACCGCCCGCGACGACCACGTCGAACTCGCCGGCGCGGATCAGTTGGTCGGCCAGCGCGATCGCGTCCAGTCCGGAGAGACAGACCTTGTTGACGGTGAGCGCGGGCACGTCCATCGGGATGCCCGCCTTGACGGCGGCCTGCCGGGCGGGGATCTGGCCGGCGCCGGCCTGGAGCACCTGCCCCATGATCACGTACTGCACCTGGTCGCCGGCGATCCCGGCCCGCTCCAGCGCGGCCTTGATGGCGAATCCGCCGAGGTCAGCGCCCGAGAAGGACTTCAGGGAGCCCAGCAGGCGGCCCATGGGCGTGCGTGCGCCCGCGACGATCACTGAGGTGGTACCGGTCGTTCCCGACATGACGGGTGATCCCCTTTCAGCGTGCTGCTGAGAAGTGAACGAGGGTTTACTTCAAATGTACTGAGCGGTACGCCCCGGGGTCATCGCCCGTCGAGTGTGACGGCGCACACCTTGCGTGACCCCTGCGCGGACCGATGGACTAGGGGGATGCTGACGCGTATCGATCACATCGGGATCGCCTGCTTCGACCTCGACAAGACGGTCGAGTTCTACCGTGCCACGTACGGCTTCGAGGTGTACCACTCCGAGATCAACGAGGAGCAGGGCGTCCGTGAGGCGATGCTGAGGATCAACGGTACGGACGACGGCGGCGCCACCTACCTGCAACTGCTCGAACCGGTCCGCGAGGACTCCCCGGTCGGCAAGTGGCTGGCCAAGAACGGGGAGGGCGTCCACCACGTCGCGTTCGGCACCGCCGACGTGGACGCCGACGCGGCGGACATCCGCGACAAGGGCGTACGGGTCCTGTACGAGGAGCCCCGGCGCGGCTCGATGGGCTCCCGGATCACCTTCCTGCACCCCAAGGACTGCCACGGCATCCTCACCGAACTGGTGACCTCCGCGGCCCCCGCCCCGTCCGACCCGCCCGGGGGACACCCCGCCCCCTGAACCGGTTCCCGCCCCCGTGGCCCCTGGGCGGGTCGGACGGGGCCGGGACGTACCGCGCGGTCCGTACGCCGTCGCCGCCCGGCCGGCCCCGCGACGGCACGCCCGGGCCGGGCGCCCCCGCGTACCGGCCCTCCGCCGCACCCGTTCCCCCCTCCGCTCCCCGCGGTCACCGGGGCCTTCGCACCGTGCGGACCGCGGCGCCAACCACGGCGCCCCGGCAGGAAAACGTCGTCGGCCAGGCCAAGAGGGAGACGGGGGCCGGTAGGGTTGGCCACGGCCGCCACATCGTTGGGGCGGTCCATGGCCGGGGTCCGGGTGTCGGGGCGTGCGTCGGGGCGGCTGCCCAGGCTCCGCCGGTGATCTGACACCATTTCCCCGGGGGCCCCGTTCGGGCGGATGAACGGTGCTCGTTGGAGAGCGTTACGACCAGGGGACGGATGGGACCGCGCAGTGCGGGGCTACGAACGCCAGGAGCGAGAGCGGGCTGACGTCGACCACCTCTCTCGGTTCGAGGCCGAGATGGAGCGGCTGAAGACCGAGCGGGAGAAGGCCGTTCAGCACGCCGAGGACCGCGGCTACCAGGTCGAAGTGCTACGGGCCAAGTTGCACGAAGCACGGCGCACCCTCGCGACGCGCCCCGCCTACGACGGCGGGGACCTCGGCTACCAAGCCGAGCAGATGATGCGCAACGCCCAGGTCCAGGCCGAGCAGTTGCGCGCCGACACCGAGCGCGAGCTGCGTGACGTCCGCGCCCAGACCCAGCGACTGCGCCAGGAGCACGCGGAACAGCAGGCCAGACTCCAGTCCGAGCTGCACGCCGAGGCCGTCTCGCGCCGCCAGCAGCTCGACCAGGAACTCTCCGAGCGCCGCGCCACCGTCGAGTCCCACGTCAACGAGAACGTCGCCTGGGCGGAGCAACTGCGCGCCCGGACCGAGCAGCAGGCCCGCCGACTGCTCGACGAGTCCCGCGCCGAGGCCGAACAGGGGCTCGCCGCCGCCCGCAGCGAGGCCCAGCGCGTCGCCGACGAGGCCCGGCAGCGGGTCGTCGCCGAGGCGGAGTCCGCCCGCACCGACGCCGAAGCCCTGATGCGACGGGCCCGCGCCGACGCCGAGCGGATGCTGAACACGGCCTCCGCACAGGCGCAGGAGGCCACCGACCGCGCCGAACAACTGCGCAGCACCACCGCCGCCGAGTCCGACCAGGCACGCCGTCAGTCCGCCGAACAGGCACGCGCCGCCGAGGAGCGGATGGCGGAGGCGGAGACCGCGCTGCGCACCGCGCGCACCGAGTCCGAGAAGGTCCTCACCGAGGCCAAGGACACCGCCACGAAACGGCTGGCGAGCGCCGAGTCCGCCAACGAGCAGCGCACCCGGACCGCCAAGGAGCAGGTCGCCCGGCTGGTCGGCGAGGCCACCAAGGAGGCCGAGCGCACCAAGGCCGAGGCCGAGCAGCTGGTCGAGGACGCCCGGGCCGAGGCGGAGAAGATCGTCGCCGAGGCCGCCGAGAAGGCCCGTACGGTCACCGCCGAGGAGACCGCCTCCCAGCTCGGCAAGGCCGCCCGCACCGCCGAGGAGGTGCTGACCAAGGCCACCGAGGACGCCCGGGCCACCACCAAGGCCGCCACCGAGGAGGCCGAACGGCTGCGCGGCGAGGCCGAGGCCGAGGCGGAGCGGCTGCGCGGCGAGGCGAACGACATCGCCGAACAGCTCAAGGGCGCGGCCCAGGACGACACCAAGGAGTACCGCGCCAAGACGGTCGAGCTCCAGGAGGAGGCCCGCAGGCTGCGCGGCGAGGCCGAGCAGCTGAGGGCCGACGCCGTCGCGGAGGGCGAGCGCATCCGGGGCGAGGCCCGGCGCGAGGCCGTGCAGCAGATCGAGGAGGCGGCCAAGACCGCCGAGGAACTCCTCGCCAAGTCGCGGGCCGACGCGGACGAGCTGCGCAAGGCCGCGCAGACCGAGGCCGAGCGGGTCCGCACCGAGGCGATCGAACGCGCCACGACCCTGCGCAAGCAGGCCGAGGAGACCCTGGAGCGCACCCGCGGCGAGGCCGAGCGGCAGCGCGCGGAAGCCGAGGAGCAGGCCGAGCAGACCACCTCGGCCGCCGAGCGGGTGGCGCGGGAACTGCGCGAGGAGACCGAGCGGGCGGTGGCCGCCAAGCGCGCGGAGGCCGACGAAGAGCTGGCCCGACTGCGCAGCGAGGCCGAGGACCGGCTGACCTCCGCCGAGCAGGCGCTGAAGGACGCGCGGGACGAGGCCGCCCAGGTCCGCCGGGAGACCACCGAGGAGTCCCAGCGGCTGCGCACCGAGGCCGCGGAACGCGCCCGCGCCCTCCAGGCACAGGCCGAGGAGGAGGCGGACCGGCTGCGCACCGAGGCCGCGGCGGACGCCGCCACGGCCCGCGCCGAGGGCGAGAACATCGCCGTGCGGGTGCGTGCGGAGGCCACCGCGGAGGCGGAACGGCTGTCGGTCGACGCCCGTGAGAAGGCCGACCGGGTGCGTGCGGAGGCCGCAGCGGCGGCCGATCGGACGGCCACCGAGGCCGCCGAGGCGCTGACCGCTGCGCAGGAGGAGGCGGCCCGACGGCGCCGGGAGGCCGAGGAACTGCTCGGGGCGGCCCGTACCGAGGCCGACCAGGAGCGGGAGCGGGCCCGCACCCGCAGCGAGGAACTGCTCGCCTCGGCGCGCGGACGGGTCGAGGAGGCGCAGACCGAGGCGACCCGGCTGGGCGAGGAGGCGGACCGCCGCGCCACGGAGCTGGTCAGCAGCGCCGAACAGACGGCCCAGTCCGTACGGGACGCGGTGGCCGGGCTCCAGGAACAGACGCAGGAGGAGGTCACCGGACTGCGCAGCGCCGCCGAACACGCGGCGGAGCGCACCCGGACGGAGGCCCAGGAGGAAGCCGACCGGGTCCGCGCCGATGCGTACGCGGAGCGGGAGCGGGCCGGCGAGGACGCGTCCCGGGTGCGCCGGGAGGCCCAGGAGGAGACCGAGGCGGCGAAGGCGCTCGCGGAGCGCACGGTCAGCGAGGCGATCGCCGAGGCGGAGCGGGTGCGCTCGGACGCCTCCGAGCACGCGCAGCGGGCCAGGACCGAGGCCGCCGACACCATCGGCACGGCCGAGCAGAACGCCTCACGGACCCGGGCCGAGGCCCGGGAGGACGCGAACCGCATCCGCTCCGAGGCCGCGGGCCAGGCCGACCAGCTCGTCGGGGAGGCGAACCGGGAGGCGGAGCGCCTGCGCACGGAGACGACGGCGACGGCCGAACGCACCCGCAGCGAGTCGATGGCGCGGGCCGAGCAGTTGGTCTCGGAGGCCACCGGCGAGGCGGAGCGGCTGCGGGCCCAGGCATCGGAGACGGTCGCGTCGGCGCAGCAGCACGCGGAGCGCGTCCGCACGGAGTCCGAGCGGATCCGTACCCAGGCCCGTACCGAGGTCGAGCAGGTGCTCGGCGAGGCGCGCAACGCGGCCGAGCGGACGATGGACCAGGCCCGCAAGGACGCCAACAAGCGGCGTTCGGAGGCGGCCGAGCAGGTCGACGCGCTCATCACGGAGGCCGTGTCGGAGGCGGACAAGCTCACCAACGACTCGCAGGAGAAGGCCCGCACGACCACGGCGGACGCCGAGGAGCAGGCCGACACGATGGTCGGGGCGGCCCGTGCGGAGGCCGAACGGCTCGTCGCGGAGGCCACCGTCGAGGGCAACTCGCTGGTGGAGCGGGCCCGCACGGACGCGGACGAACTGCTGGTCGGCGCGCGCCGGGACGCCACCGCCATAAGGGAGCGGGCGGAGGAGCTGCGCGAGCGCATCACCGGCGAGATCGAGGAGCTGCACGAGCGGGCGCGCCGGGAGTCGTCGGAGGCCATGCGGTCCGCGGGCGAACGGTGCGATGCGCTGGTGAAGGCCGCCGAGGAGCAGTTGACCGAGGCGCAGACCAAGGCCAAGGACCTGATGGCGGACGCGAACTCGGAGGCGGGTCGGGTCAGGATCGCAGCGGTGAAGAAGGCCGAGGGCCTGCTGAAGGAGGCCGAGGCGAAGAAGGCCGAGTTGACCCGGGAGGCCGAGCGCCTCCGGTCCGAGGCCGAGCAGCAGGCCAAGCAGACGGTCGACGACGGACAGCGGGAACTCGACGTGTTGGTGCGCCGCAGGCAGGACATCAACGCGGAGATCTCCCGGGTCCAGGACGTGCTGGAGGCGCTGGAGTCCTTCGAGGCGCCGCCGAGCGGGAACAAGCCGGCCGGCGCCGCGGGGGTCAAGGCCGGCGCCGCGGCCGGCGCCGCCCGGCCGGGCGGCAAGCCGTCGGGAAGCTAGCCGGGCGCACGGCTTGCGCGGTGCGCCCGGACGGCCGGTTCCGTTCGGGCGGGCCGTTCCGGTTGCCCGCGGGTGCGCGGTGGTTGCTCGCGCAGTTCCCCGCGCCCCTTCGGGGCACCCCTGAAGGGCGGGGCGGCGGGGTGGGGCGGCGGCGCCGCACGGGGGCTGCTTATCGGCCGAAATCGATGGCGTCTCGTGGCCTCCGGGCCCTTGCCCCACCGATGTCCGTGCTTGTTGGCTGTGGTTGACGGTGTCTCGGCTCCCTACCGGTGGGCTCCGCCACCCAAAAGGGGTGTCATTCTCCGCATCAAAACTGTATCCGCTCGATGACACGCCGTTCCGCCCCCTAGGATTCCCCCTATCACCTCACCGGTCTCATTCGACAGGAACCCCATGAGCGACACTTCCCCCTACGGCTTCGAGCTTGTGCGGCGTGGGTACGACCGCGCTCAGGTGGACGAACGCATTTCCAAGCTCGTCTCCGATCGCGACAGTGCCCTGACCCGGATCACCGCGCTGGAGAAGCGGATCGAGGAACTCCACCTCGAAACGCAGAACGCCCAGGCACAGGTCAGCGACGCCGAGCCGTCGTACGCCGGCCTCGGCGCGCGCGTCGAGAAGATCCTCCGCCTCGCCGAGGAGGAGGCGAAGGACCTGCGCGAAGAGGCCCGGCGCGCCGCCGAGCAGCACCGGGAGCTGGCCGAGTCGGCGGCCCAGCAGGTGCGCAACGACGCCGAGACGTTCGCGGCCGACCGCAAGGCGAAGGCCGAGGACGAGGGCCTGCGGATCGTCGAGAAGGCGAAGGGCGAGGCGTCCTCGCTGCGGGCCGAGGCCCAGAAGGACGCCCAGTCGAAGCGCGAGGAGGCGGACGCCCTCTTCGAGGAGACCCGTGCGAAGGCCGCTCAGGCCGCCGCCGACTTCGAGACCAACCTGGCCAAGCGCCGCGAGCAGTCGGAGCGGGACCTGGCGTCGCGTCAGGCGAAGGCCGAGAAGCGTCTGGCCGAGATCGAGCACCGTGCCGAGCAGCTGCGTCTGGAGGCCGAGAAGCTGCGCACCGACGCGGAGCGCCGCGCCCGCCAGACCGTGGAGACGGCGCAGCGCCAGGCCGAGGACATCGTGGCCGACGCCAACGCCAAGGCGGACCGCATCCGCAGCGAATCCGAGCGTGAGCTGGCGGCCCTCACCAACCGCCGCGACTCCATCAACGCGCAGCTCACCAATGTGCGCGAGATGCTGGCGACGCTCACGGGCGCGGCGGTGGCCGCGGCCAGCTCCCCGGTCGAGGACGAGACCGTCTCGCGGGGTGTCCCGGCGCAGCAGACCCGGTAGTCGCTGCTCCGCGTTCCCTCACGCGGACCGGCTTCATGTGCCCGGCACGGCCCCGACGGCCGCGCCGGGCACATGCGCGTGCGGAGGCCGGCGGGCTGACGGAGCGGCACCTGATCACCGGTCCGGGTTCTGTGGGTCCGTACAACAGGCAGGAGCGATCCGCACCGCTTAGCGTGGGGGGATGATCGAGCTCGAGGGGCTGACCAAACGGTTCGGTGACAAGCTGGCGGTGGACGGGTTGACGTTCACCGTGCGACCCGGGATCGTCACCGGGTTCCTCGGTCCCAACGGGGCCGGGAAGTCGACCACTATGCGGATGATGCTGGGACTCGACCATCCGACCTCGGGCGAGGTCCGGATCGACGGGCAGCGCTACGACCGGCTACGGGACCCGCTCACGGCGATCGGCGCGCTGCTGGACGCCAAGGCGATGCACGGCGGGCGCAGCGCGTACAACCACCTGCTGTGCCTGGCGCAGTCCAACGGCATCCCGCGGGCCCGGGTGGGTGAGGTGCTCGACACGGTGGGTCTGACGGCGGTGGCCAAGAAGAAGGCGAAGGGGTTCTCGCTGGGCATGGGTCAGCGGCTCGGCATCGCGGGGGCCCTGCTCGGTGACCCGCGCGTGCTGATGTTCGACGAGCCGGTGAACGGTCTCGACCCGGAGGGCATCCACTGGATCCGGCACCTGATGAAGTCGCTGGCCGCCGAGGGCCGCACCGTCTTCGTCTCCTCCCACCTGATGAGCGAGATGGCGCTCACCGCCGATCACCTGGTGGTGATCGGGCAGGGGCAGCTGCTCGCGGACACGTCGATGGCGGACTTCATCCGGGAGAACTCCCGCTCGTACGTACGACTGCGCACCCCACAGCCCGAACGGTTGCTCGACGTGTTGCAGCAGAACGGGATCACCGTCGTCGAGGCGGCGGGCGGCGCCCTGGAGGTCGACGGGCACGGGTCCGAGAAGCTGGGCGAGCTGGCGGCGGAGCACCGGGTGGTGCTGCACGAGCTGAGTCCCCAGCAGGCTTCGTTGGAGGAGGCGTTCATGCGGCTGACCGCCGGTTCGGTGGAGTACCACGCCCACGATCCCGGCGTGCCCGACGGCAGCGCGGCGCCACCGCCCGGGCCCGGGTGGGGCGAGGACTGGCAGCGGCGCGACGGGAAGGGGGCCTGAGATGGCGGTGGCCCAGGTGATCCGGTCGGAGTGGACCAAGATCCGGTCGGTGGCGTCCACGGTGTGGACGCTGTCGTTGGCGTTCGCGGTGACGGTCGCGCTCGGCGTGCTGATCAGCGTGCTGGCGAAGAACGAGTTCGGCAATCTGAGCCGGGAAGACCAGTTCGCCTTCGACCCGACGGTCGTGAGCTTCGCCGGGATGAGTCTCGGACAGCTCGCGATGATCGTGTTCGGGGTGCTGGTGGTCTCGAACGAGTACAGCACCGGCATGATCCGCACCTCGCTGGCCGCGGTGCCGCAGCGCGGTCTGTTCCTGGCCGGGAAACTCGCGGTGGCGACGGCGCTGGCCCTGGTGGTCGGGTTGGTCACCAGCTTCACGACGTTCTTCCTGGGGCAGGCGGCGCTCGGCGAGTACCGCGCGGCGATCTCCGACCCGGGGGTGTTGCGGGCGGTGATCGGCGGCGGGCTGTACATGGCCCTGATCGCGCTGTTCTCGATGGGCGTCGCGACGATGCTACGCAGTCCGATGCTGTCGCTGGGCATCCTGATGCCGTTCTTCTTCCTGGTCTCCGCCATCCTCGCCAATGTGTCGGCGACGAAGGAGGTCGGACGGTTCCTCCCGGACCAGGCGGGCGCCAAGGTGATGCAGGTCGTCACCCCGCCGAACGACGACACCCCGTACGGCCCCTGGGGCGGTCTGGCGATCATGGTCGTCTGGGTGATCGCCGCCCTGATCGGCGGCTACGTGCTGCTGAAGCGCCGGGACGCCTGAGCCCTTCGCACCGGGCAGGGCGGCGGGCACCGGGCAAGGAGAGGACGGCTGCCAGGGAGAGGACGGCGGGACGAGGGAGGCTGGAGGGTCCGGGCGGACGGCGGGGACGAGATCCCGCCGTTCGACGGCTGATCCGCTTTTGGCCGGAACCGTCAAGGCCCGGATATCCTCCTAATCCTTACGGGGGCGTGTGCCCCGACGTCCTGAACCTGCGGATGGGTGTGCGGAGCATGATCGAGGCAGTCGGCCTGACGAAGCGCTACGGCGCCAAGACGGCCGTGTACAACCTTTCCTTCCAGGTGCGACCCGGCTCCGTCACCGGCTTCCTGGGGCCCAACGGTTCCGGCAAGTCGACGACGATGCGCATGATCCTCGGGCTGGACGAGCCCACCTCGGGACAGGTGACGATCGGCGGGTACCCCTACCGCAAGCTTCCCAACGCCCCCCGTCAGGTCGGTGCCCTGCTCGACGCCAAGGCGGTGCACGGCGGTCGGCACGCCCGCAACCACCTGCTGTGCCTGGCGCAGCTCTCGGGCATTCCGGCCCGCCGGGTGGACGAGGTCCTCGGCGTGGTGGGCCTCCAGGAGGTGGCCCGCAAGCGGTCCAAGGGCTTCTCGCTCGGCATGGGCCAGCGCCTGGGCATCGCCGCGGCGCTCCTGGGCGACCCCCAGGTCCTCCTCTTCGACGAGCCCGTCAACGGTCTCGACCCGGAGGGCATCCTCTGGGTGCGCAACCTGATGAAGTCGCTGGCCGCCGAGGGCCGCACCGTCTTCGTCTCCTCCCACCTGATGAGCGAGATGGCGCTCACCGCCGACCACCTCATCGTCATCGGTCGCGGTCAGCTGCTCGCCGACATGAGCGTGGGCGACTTCATCTCGCACAACTCCGCCGACTTCGCCCGCGTGCGCACCCCGGACAGCGAGCCCGAGCAGCGCGAGAAGCTGACGGCGGCACTGACCGAGGCGGGCGGCCAGGTGCTGTCCGAGCCGGACGGCGCCCTGCGGGTCATGGGGCTGAAACTGCCCCGGATCAGCGACCTCGCGCACGGCCACGACGTCCGCCTCTGGGAGCTGTCGCCGCACCAGGCGTCGCTGGAGGAGGCGTACATGCGGATGACCCAGGGCGTGGTGGACTACCGCTCCACCGTCGACCTGAAGGCCGGCCTCCAGCAGCAGCTGCCGCCCGGCGCGCTGCCGCCGCCCGAGGTGCCGGTGGCGGGCCAGGGCCAGCCCGGCTGGTACGCGCCCCCGCCTCCCCAGCAGGGCGGACAGCCGTTCGCGCTGCCGCCGCAGGGTGCCGGCCCCGCGCCGGCCGTGCCGAACCCGTACGCGACCCCGGCCCCGCCGGTGGTGGCCCCCGCGGCCCCCCGCACCTCCGCCCCGACCCAGCAGATCACCGAGGGATCCTGATGAGCACCGCGCCCACGCCGCCCCCGCAGCAGGCACCGGCGGCCCCGGCCGCCGCCTGGCAGCAGCCCGGCGGCGCGTACACCTCGCCGATCCCCATCACGCGCACCCACCTGGGGCACGCCCTCACCTCCGAGTGGACGAAGATCAAGTCGGTGCGCTCCACGATGTGGACGCTCGGCACGTTCCTCGCCCTGGTCATCGGGCTCGGACTGCTCGTCGCGGGGCAGACGAACAGTGACGACTACGTGGACACGCCGTACACGATCCCCGCGTTCTTCGGGTTGGTGCTGGGGCAGATCTGCCTGATCACGCTGGGCGTCCTGGTGATCTCCTCCGAGTACGGCACGGGCATGATCCGCACCACGCTCACCGCCTCGCCCGCGCGCTGGCGGGTGCTCGCCGCGAAGTTCCTCATCTTCTTCGCGGTGGCGTTCACGGTGTCGGTCCTCGCGACCAGCTTCGTGGGCGTGGTGACCGCCGGCATGCACGGCGGCGCCAGCAGCGAGCCCTGGTTCAGCACCGTCTTCAAGGGGTCCCTGTACGTCTCGCTGATCGGCGTGCTGTCCGTCGCCGTCGGTGCGATGCTGCGGCACTCGGCGGGCGCGATCACTACGATGCTCGGTGCGGTGCTGGTGCCGTCGATCATGCCCGCCTTCTTGATGATCTCCCCGAGCACCCGTGACTTCGGCGAGATCATGGCGGACTACGCCGCGCCCAACGCGCTCGCGAAGATCTTCATGCTCGACGGGGAGGCCACTGGCACCCCGCAGTTGGTCTTCCTGATCGTCCTGACGGTCGCCGCGGTGGTGGGCGCCTTCGCGCTGCTCGACCGCAGGGACGTCTGAGCCGGACCCCCGCACGTACGCGCCCCCGGCGCCCTCCCCTCGGAGGGCGCCGGGGGCGCGGTGCGTGGCAGGTGGTCTTCGCCATCTGCCCGCGTAGGCAGCTACCCCGCGCGTAGGCTGGCCACGCCCCCGGGGTCCCGACACCACGGGGGTCCTCAACTTGCTGGAGGCACTGCGCACATGCGGCACTTCTCCGTCTGGTACACCACTCCCGGCGCCGTCGCCGAGGAACACGTCGTGCTGGAAGATCAGTTAGGTCGGTGGACGGACGACACCGAGGGCGCGCACATGGCAGACGTTCTGCGCGAGCTGCGCGACCACCGTGCCGAGGCGGGACATGCCGACCCGGGAACGTTCTCCGTGGCCCGCATGCAGATGGTGACCCGATGGCGGTTCGTGATGATCCCGGCCGACCATCAGACGCTGACTGGGGCGGAGCCGCCCATGGAGGGGTACCGGGAGGTGGAAGACCCTGACCTCACGTGGGAGAAGGCCGAAGCCCTCGCGGAGGAGTTCCACCAGGGCTTCGGCATCTTGAGCCGCCTGGAGCCCATCCATGCGAACTAGACGCGGCGGGTCGCGTCCTCCAGCTGACGGCTGTAGTAGGCGTGGTCACGGGGGTACTCGACCAGCAGGCCCGGCAAGCTCGCGCGGAAACGGGTGACGGAGTCCGACCAGTCCCGCAGGGTGTACGCAGCCTCTGCGGCTTGGACTTCCGACCGGACCGGAGTGAGCCAGTACAGCCACCCGGGCCGGTCTTCCACGTTTGGGGCCTGCGCCGCCGCTTGCTGAGCCTCGTCCACCAGTCGCCGGGCGCGGTCCCTCGCACCGATGGCTGCCGCGGCGATCGCCTCCTGATGAGCGATGGCGGCCACCGTGGCGGGCGATACATCCGGGGACGCGATCCGGGTCTGTTCCACTACGCGGAGCGCGCGGTGGGGGTCCTGGCGCACGAGCGTGTAGTAGGCCCGCATCCGGCCGATCCAGGCAGTCATGTCGGTGTGGCCGCCGTCTGCGGCCCATCCAGCGGCGAGGTCCAACCACGTGAGGGCGGCGCCACGGCGGTCGTACTGCCAGGACACCCAGGACAACCAGTGTGCGTGCTCGGCGGCGAGCAGCAGCAGCCGGTCTGCCGTGTCGTACGACGCGTTCGGGAGTAGCCGGGCGACGGCGTGGAGCTGCGCGAGGACTATCGGGCGGAGTTCGTCACCGCCGATCTCGTCTTCTGCCCGACGTTGCTCTGCGAGACATCTCGTGATCCAGTCGGCAACGCGCATGTCTACGCGTCCAGTGCGCTGGGTGAGAGCCAATCTGTCCCGCAATTCCGGGTCGGGGCCCCACGCCTCGGGGGCCCCGGTGACACCCTTCAGTTCATCAGGCACAGACAGCCCCTCGGCAATGCGCTCTTTGACTTTGGCATATTTCACCGTCCGGCGGCCCGACTCAATGAGCGCGATGTGAGATTGCGGAATTCCGATGATCTTCTCTAGATCCCGCTGCGTCAACTGGGCTGCACGTCTGTACTCCTTGAGGAGAGATGCCCAGTCTCGGTTGACCCAGGCGACGCGTAACCGAACGGATGTCCATGGTGCCCGACCGCTCATGGCCGCGACGATACGCTCTGCGCGCGATGCTGGTCTGCGGAACGTATCGGATACACCTGCACGGCAGCGAAATGCTGTGACTCCCCAACCAAGTCGGGCCGGAGTGAAACACAGTGACGCAACCCTCAGAATTGTCGCCGCCCTCGTTGAGCGATCTCCTAGCCGAGTGGGCGAAAGGTGAAAGCACCGCTGATCGCGCAGCGGTCAGCGCACTCGCCGCGGACGACGACCTCATCACCCGCGATAGCGTCCGTAATTCCCTGGCCGTGAAACGCAACGGCCAAATGATCTGCGACTGGCCGCGCCTGAGCCGCCGCCACAGCCTGCTCAACCAGTTGTCGGAGTCGGACGCGGTGTTCCTCGCGTTCGTTCTGGCGATCGCGCAGCGCACGGCCCTACCCCTCCGGCAGATCGCCGCGCTCGGTGAGCGGCGCCTCACGATCGTCCTGCGGGCCCTGGCAACGCTCGCCGGTTCGGACACGGTGGCCGTCGGGGTGCGCACATGATCGAACCGACTGACCCGTCCGCAGCGCTGGCAACGCAACTAAGCATCTGGGCCAGTACACGGGATCTGCGGGAGCAGGCAGCCGTCGCCGCCCTCATCGAGGAGGGCGACCTCCTCGCCCGGGATGACGTACGGGACCTGCTGGTCGACCGAACCGCCGACGGCGCGTCCATGGACTGGGACCGCTTTGAGAGCGGATTCGGAATCCTCCGGCTCGACCTCGGCGAGCGCGCGTTCCTGTCGGTCATACGGTCCGTCAAAGGGTCCACCACGCTCCCGATCGGCTTCGTCGACTTCCTCGGCGGGCGTCGGCTGGGGATCGTCCTGCGGGCGCTGGCCGCCCGCACGGGCACCCCCGGCGTCGGTCTCGTCATCGCCCCGCCGCCCGTTCCCCTGACGGAATCGCTGCTCGACACCGTCGCGCACCGGGTCCGGCTCGATGGGACGTGGGCTGCAGTGAGCATGCCGTCCACCTGGGGCAACCTCGTGCTGAGGCGCCTGGCCACCGTACGGAAGAACTGCGGGCCGGTGATCACCGATGACCGACACGACACCTACACCATGATCGTGTCCCCGCGCGGCACGGAGCAGTGGCCGGACGCCCCCGGAGCCGCCATCACCCACCATCAGATGGGAGACGTCCTGTCCATCCCCGGCGTGGGAGCCGCCGGCATGGAACGGTGGTGGCTCCGGGAACCGCGGGACCCCGTTCCGCTGACCGACCCTGATGACCTCCGCACGGCGATCGAATCGATCACCGGCCCGCTCACCGACACCGAGGGCAAGGGCGAACTCCTCGTCTGCGGCGCCTGCCAGCGCCCCATCTGGGAGCACCAGGGGTTCGGTGAGTACGTCGCCGCTCGGCGCGGACGGATCGCGTACTGCACGGTCTGCTGCGCAGGCGACGAGCACGTGACCATGCGGCCGGGCTGGGACCCCCCGACCGGCCTCCCGGAACAGCCGCGATGAGGCCCGGTGTCGACCAAGTGCTGTACGTCGCGTCGCTGGCCATGCTGATCATCGCGCTGGCGTACGGCATCACCACCCGGTCCTGAGCCGCCGGCCGGGCCGGCGCCCCCATGGCTTCGGTTCGCCTCCCCCTGTCCGGAGACGAGCCGGAGCCCTCCCCCTCCACCCTCTTCGTCTGCGAGGAACCCTTGGTCCGCACGACCCTCAGGTACTGCGCGCGCTGCACCGAGCCGATCCGATGGTGGCAGCGCCAGATATCGAAGCCCCGCTTCTCCCCGTCGGGGCCCGGCTCGCCCGTGCATCTCCACCGGCGGTGCCTCCCGGAGGCCATGCCGTGCGCGCCGTGCATCAAGGCCCGCATCTTCGGGACCGACGACCACCAGTGCCGGGAGCGAACCTCCGGCGCACTTCGGGTCCGCGGTGGGCGGGCGGTTCTCCACCTGGGCGTCCGCAAGCGGCCGTCGCCGTGCTCGTGCAACTGTCGGTCCCGGGTACGCGCGTGATCGTTCGGACTTGGCGTGTCGGCGACTGCTGGCGGTGCGAGAACCGCGGCATCGACGTGTTGTGGCTCGGCCCCGTGCAGACCGTCCATGGAACGGCACCGTTCCTCACTTGCGAACCCTGTCTCCGCCGCTTGGAACAGCTGGTGTTCGCCCACCAGCTGAAGGACGCGTCCGACGCTCGCTGAGCTCCCGCCCCGGCCGCGGAGGGCTGTGCCCTACAGCCGGGGCACGGGCCCGTCGGCTCCAAAGCGGGCGCCGACGGAACAACACCAGCTCGGTCCACCCCCGCTCGCGCGGGGAGCACTCGAAGACGACGAAGGTCTCCTTGCCACCGTCCGGTCCACCCCCGCTCGCGCGGGGAACACCCTTTTTGACCTGGGGTTTCAGAGGGGCTTTGCCGGTTGTTGACCGTTGCCTTTCGCAGCGCGGTTCATGGTGCCAGAACCCGGTGGCCGGAGTACCGGTCCGGCTAGGCGAACGCCGTGAGGGCTGCGCTGCTGAGGGCCGGGGTCAGCACGGCCACCAGGGCGATCCCCCAGAACCGGCTGGCCGAGCCGGCAGTGCTCGGCTCCCGGCCACCGGAGCGACGACGGTCCGACCGGGCGACCGCGAGCAGCGGCAGCACGCTGGCGAGGACGAGCGCGCCGAACGCCCAGGGGTAGTCCGCCGGCGCCTCGAAGGTGAGCAGCAGGGCGTACAGCGCGCCGAACGTCACGGCAAAGCCGGCCCGCCAGCGCCCGGTGGACCCGCCCCGAGCAGCGACGGCCCGGTCCGCGAAGACGAGCACCGGCAGGGCGTAGAGCGCCGTGCCCAGCAGGGCGAGGGCCAGGACGACGAGCGGGGCGTACACGAGGGCGTAGAGCGTCAGGACCGGCAGGAAGGGCGACTCGGTGGCGGTGCTCGCCACGAAGACGGCGAAGGCGAGGGCGACGGCGCCCAGTTGTGCGGCCGTGGCCGTGAACGCGACCGTCAGGACCCGCGCCTGGCGCTGGGGGGAGAAGGACATGCGGTACCACCCCTGTTCCGCCGTGACGTCCACCGTCCGTGGTGACGTCCACCGGAGGTGACGATACCCGGGCGACCCGGACCACGACGGGTGGGCCCGGCGTCAGTGCCGCGGGGCGCCGCGCCCCCGTTGCACGCGGCTCTCCCGACGGTCGCGGGCGGCCCAGCAGGCCTTGTGCCAGTGTCGTCGGTCGTCCACACCCGCGTGCTGCGGCCAGGCCACCACATGCGGTACCCCGGAGGCGATCACCTGGTCGCAGCCGGGGCACCGGTACGTCTTGCCCACCGTGCTCGCGCCCGCCACATGGCGTACGGACCACTCCTCACCACGCCAGGTGTGGACGGACTCGAAACCGCCGTACCGGTCGTGGTCGTCGCCGGACCCGGCTTCTGCGAAGTCCTTGCCGCCCTTGGGGCGATTACGACGCGGCGACACGGGCGCACCTCACGATCTCAGGGGAACAGCGACAGGTCCCGTCCAGCCTACGCGTCACCCCGAACGGCGGGTGCACGTCCGGGTTCCCGCAATCGCCCCGTAATACCCCGACAATCCGTCAATCCTCCGGGCGGCCGTGCCTTCGGCACGTGTGGTGCGTTGTTGCCTAGGGGGAACGAGGGGGAGCACCGGGACCGGTGCCAAGAAGGAGAGACATGCGCGTGGGAAGTTTCGTCCTGGCGGCCCAGTTCCCGGGGCAGAGCCAGGGGGAGGCGCTGCACCGGGCGGTGCGGACGGCGGAGGTCGCCGAGGAGTCGGGGTTGGACGCGGTGTGGCTGGCCGAGCACCACTTCGTGCCGTACGGCACGTGCCCCTCGGCCGTCACCCTGGCGGCGCTGCTGCTGGGCCGCACCCGGACGCTCCGGGTGGGAACGGCCGTGAGCGTGCTGCCGACGGTCCATCCGGTGGCCCTCGGCGAACAGGCGTCACTGCTGCACATCACCTCCGGCGGGCGCTTCTCGCTGGGGGTCGGACGGGGCGGGCCGTGGGTCGATCTGGAGGTCTTCGGCGCCGGGTTGCCGGCGTTCGAGACGGGCTTCCCGGAATCCCTCGATCTGCTGATGCGCTGGTTGACGGAGTCCCGGGTCGGCGCGCAGACGGACCGGTTCCGGTTCCGCCCGGTGGACGTCGTACCGCAGCCCGCGCAGGGACCCTGCGGCACGAACGGGCCGGAAGTCGTCGTCGCCTGTACGTCACCGGGCTCGGTGCGGCTCGCCGCGGAACGGGGTCTGCCGATGCTGCTCGGCATGCACGCCTCCGACGAGGAGAAGGGGCAGATGCTGGCCCTGTGGCGGTCGCACGCCCGGGCGTCCGGCCTCGGCGTCGAAGAGGTGCTGGACGCGGCGCACGTCTCGGCGGGGGTCGTGCAGATCGCCGACCGTGGTGCCGAGGCGTCCGAGTCGCTGCGCAAGGCGATGCCGGGCTGGCTGCGCCAGGGCCTCACGGCGCACGTCACGGTCGACGGCCGGGCCCGCACCATGCGCGATCCGGTGGCCTACACGGACCTGCTGTGCTCCCTCCATCCCGTGGGCACCCCGCAGCACTGCGCCGACACGCTCGCGGCCACCGCGGAGCGCACGGGCCTGACCCGGTTCGCCCTCCTGACGGAGGGGTCCGGCGAGTTGGCGGCCACCGAGGAGAACATCCGCCGGCTGGGCTCCGAGGTGCTGCCGCAGCTGCGGTGAGGGCAGCCGGAACCGACGGCCGCGGGGTCGCTCCACGGACCGTGGTGCGCACGGCCCGCCGTCGTGGACCTGTCACGGCGGGTGCCGGGTCCACGACGGCGGGCCGCTGGGCGACCGTCAGCAGTCACGCAGCTCCGGCGACTGGTTGAGGAGCTGGTTGCGGATCGAGGTGAAGCGGGCCAGCGTCGCGTCCACCCCCGGGTCCAGCGGGAACACCGCGACACGGTGGCAGTTCTGGAACGCGAGCCTCACTCCGAAGTGCCGCTCCAGCGTGCCGCGAATCGCGTCACTGGCGAGCGCGCGCAGCAGTTCGCCGCGCGCTTGCTCGTCCGGCGGGGGCGTCTGGTTGTCGGCGAACTCGCCGCCGTCCACCTTCAGCTGGGCCACCAGGGAGCTGATCATCTCCCATGCGAAGGGCAGGGAGGTCCGGACGCAGTCGACGAAGGCGGCTTCGTCGACCTCGCCTCGCTCGGCCTGCTCCAGGAGCGCCGGTGAGACGTCGAGCGACATGGGTTCTCCTCTCGCACCCCCGGTCCCGGGGGTTCACGGACAGGGCGGGAGTCCGCCTACGCAGCGTGCACGCTCCGCGACCTCCCGCTTCCACGGTAAGCACCGTGTCCAGACCGCACCAGGAGAACGCGGCCACAACCGGCCACTCGCGTACGGGGTCCTTCCAGGGCGAATCGCGTGGAGCACCGGGCGTCCAGTAGCGTGGTCGACCATGCGTCTCGTCATCGCCCGCTGCTCCGTGGACTACGCGGGCCGGCTCACCGCCCATCTTCCGTCGGCCCCCCGCCTGATCTTGATCAAGGCGGACGGCAGCGTGTCCATCCACGCCGACGACCGGGCCTACAAGCCCCTCAACTGGATGTCGCCGCCCTGCACCCTGAAGGAGGGCACGGGGGACGACAGTGGGGTGTGGACCGTCGTGAACAAGGGCGGGGAGAAGCTCATCATCACCATGGAGGAGGTCCTCCACGACTCCTCCCACGAACTCGGCGTGGACCCGGGGCTCATCAAGGACGGGGTGGAAGCGCACCTCCAGGAGCTGCTCGCCGACCGCATCGAGACCCTCGGCGAGGGCTACACGTTGATCCGCCGGGAGTACCCGACGGCGATCGGCCCGGTGGACATCCTGTGCCGGGACTCGACGGGCGGCACCGTCGCGGTGGAGATCAAGCGGCGCGGCGAGATCGACGGGGTCGAGCAGCTGACCCGGTACCTGGAACTGCTCAACCGTGACCCCCATCTCGCGCCGGTGCGCGGGGTGTTCGCGGCGCAGGAGATCAAGCCGCAGGCCCGGGTCCTCGCGACCGACCGGGGCATCGGGTGCACGGTCCTGGACTACAACGCCCTGCGCGGCATCGAGGACGACAAACTCCGCCTGTTCTAGCCGGTCCCCGGCGCCACGCACATCAGCCTCCCGGCCGCGGGCGGGTCATCGACCCCGCCCGCGGCCGGTGTCGTTCACTGCACCGGGTCCGGGCTGCCCGGGCCGTCGGCGCCGTCGGCAGTCTCGGCGGGCGGGGACACCCGGACGGGACCGGACGGACCGGCGGACCGGTCGGTGGTGGAACTCGCCGCGGGCGGCGACGGAGGGGTACTCGGCCGGCCCGTGGTCGGCGGGGCAGTGGTGGGCGGCTGACCGGTCGGTGTGGTCGGCGGCGCGCTGGGCGAGGGCGGCCCGGTCGACGCCGGGGGCGTGGGCTCACCGCTGGGGGACGGACCCGTTCCGGTGGAGGTGGTGGGGCTGCTCGGCTCGGTCGGACCGCCGCCCGGCGCCGAGCTCGTGGGCCGCCCGCTGGAGCCCGGCCCCGGGGACTGCGAGGCGCTCGGGGCCGAGGGGGTGGCCGAGGTGGCGCCGGGAACCACGGGACGGCTGGTGGAGCCGGTGCGCTGGTCGGTCTCGTCCGCGACGTTCTGGGTGTCCCCCGCGTCCCCCGAGGTGGTGGCGTCCGCCGTCTCCTTGCCGTCGTCGTCGGAGCCGCGTCCGTCGTCGACGCCCTGGCTGGCGGAGGGGTTCGTCCTGACCCGGTCGGCGGGGACGGGGGCGTCCTCCGAGATCATCCCGAGCGTCACCACCGTGCCGAGCACCGCCGCGAGCAGCGCACCGGCCCCCGCGGCGGCGAGGTTGCGCCGCGTGCCGTGGAGCACCACCCGGCGCGCCCTGCGGACCCGTGCGGAGAACCCGGCGACGGGCGGTCGCACCGAACTGACCAGTGTCGTCGAGCCGTCTGCGGCACCCATGACCGGGGGGACGGCGGTGACGGCAGTGGCGGCCGGGGGCAGCGGTATGACGCGGGTGGCAGCGGCGGGCGGCACGGCCGGCTGTTCGTACCGTGCCCCGGCCGCCTTCGCCCCGAGGGCACCGCCCCAGTCGGCTGCGGGCGTCTGCCCGGAGCGGTCCGTGACCAGGGCGAGCGCCCGGCGTCCCGCGACGGCGCCGCGGCGGTCGGCGACCGCGCCGCGCAGCGCGACGGACGCCTCCAGTTCGGCCCTGGCCCGTCCCAACTGCCCGGCGCACAGGGCGAGGACGCCCAACTCGTGGTGGAAGTACGCCTCGTCGGCGACCTCTCCGGTGTGCCGGGCGGCTTCCACGCCGAGCCGGAGCACGGCCTCCCAGGCGTTCCAGTCGCCGCCGGCGGCGAGGACGGGCGCGGCGGCCCGGGCGAGTCCGACCGGCGCGCTGGGGCCGCCCTCCTCGTCCGCCGGGTCCAGGGGGGCGTTCGCGGTGGCGGTGGACGCGACGGCGGTGAGCGCGGTCAACACGGCGTCGGCTTCGGCGGCGACCCTTCGGGGCGTCACCGAGGGGTGGCCGGTCCACCAGGCGTAGTGGCGGGCCGCGATCAGGGCGTGCGGGTCACCGGTGGTGGTGCCGGGCCCTTCGGCGGTGTCGGCCAGGTCCGGGTCGTCGGGGTAGCCGGCGGCCAGCAACTGGGTGCGCACGCCGGCGGCCAGCCGGTGCCGGGCCCCGACCGGAGTGACCAGGGCGGCGGCGGCGAGCTCGGCGAGGGCCGCATCGGCGTGGGTGTCCCCGACCAGGGCGGGCAGGTGCGCCTGGTGCGGGACCTCGCCGTCCAGGGCGACGGCGAACCGCAGGGCCGCCCGGGCCGACTCGCTGAGGTCCGCGGCCAGCAGCGCGGCGGGTGCGGCGGCCTCGGCGGGGGACGGCAGCGGGAGGTCCCGCACGCTGTCGGGCTGCCCGTCCTCGGTGCCGGTACCGGTGCCGGTGCCGGTGGCAGTCGGGTCGTCGGCGGTGAGGCGCAGGCGCCGGGCGTCGCGCTGGCGCAGCAGGGCGCCGGCCTGCACGAACCGCAGGGGCAGCCCCTCCGACTCGAACCACAGGTCACCGGCCCAGTTGCTCTCCTCCTCGGTGAGGACGCGCCCGGTGGCCCGCTCCAGGAGTTCGGTGCTCGCGGCCCGGCTGAGGCCGTCCAGCGTCACGTCCTCGACGGGCGCGTCGGCGGTGGGCGCGGGGGTGTCCGGGTCCACGGCGAGCAGGAACGCGCACTCGGGTGTGGCGTCGAGGAGTTCGTCGAGCGGAGTGCCGCCGAAGGACAGGTCGTCCACGATGACGACGGCGCCGATCTCCCGGACCCGTTCGACGAGCGTGGCCCGGTCGGGGCGGTGCCCCGCGCTGTCGAACACCGCGCCGTACAGGTCGTGGAAGAGGTCGGTGACGGTGCGGCGGAAGCCGGTGAGCCGGATGACCCCGTCCGGCGCCAGGTCGGCGCACTGCTCGGCGACGGCGTCGAGGAGCGCGGTCCGACCGGAGCCGGTGGCTCCGGTGAGCCGCACCGAACGCCCCCGGGCGATGAGTTGGACCAGGTGTTCGCGTTCCTCCTGGCGTTCCAGCAGGGGCGGTCTGGCCAGTGCGGGACCCGCCGGCACGGGTGGGGTGGCGGCGCGGCGCACCTCCTCGCGGGCCTCGGCGGTGTGCCGTTCGGGCGGGCCCGGGCGCTCGCCCGGCGGGCAGGTCGCGATCTCGCTGCCGTCGACGGGGTTGACGAGCAGGGACAGGTCGCCGGCGACCAGTCGGGCGGGGCGGCGGGCGGGGTGCGCGCCGCCGAGGTCCGGGGTGAGCGGGTCGCGGGGCGGCCGGGGTCGGGGCGGTGCGGCCCGGCCGGCCACGGGTACGGGCGACCGGTCCCCCCGGACGGCGGGCAGGAACCGGTTCGTCGTCGGTGCGCCGTCGACCGGCTCCGGGCGCTGCTGACCGCGGGCGCCGGAAGTGGCCTGATCGTGACGGTCGAACACGTCCTCGTACGCTTCCCGGTTCCCGGGGGCGTCCGGGTCGTGCTGCTCCGGTTCCCGATTGGTCGGGTCCATGGTCAAAGCCCCCCAAGAGCGTTGTGTACCGCGCCCCACCCGCTGGTCCGCGCTCGGCGCTGCCGTCACCGACGCGGCTCCCCTCCCCGCGGGTTGCCGTGCGGGCGGGTGCCAGGGCACTGGATCTCGCGCCAGTATCCCCGAACGGGCGCGTCTCGGGGGGCCCGGGACGTCACAGTCCGATGAGAATCGCCGTGGTCATACGCGCGGCAGCGACTCGACGCCGATGCCGCCCTCGATGGCGAGGATGCGGTGCAACCGGGTCGCGACCAGGAGGCGCTGCATCTGGGGCGGCACGTCACGCAGCACGAGCCGCCGGCCGCAACGTCCCGCGCGGCGGTGCGCGCCCATGATGACGCCGAGTCCGGTGGCGTCCCAGGAGTCGAGTTCGGACAGGTCGAGCACCAGGTCACCGGCGCCGTCGTCGACCGCCGAGTGCAAGGCCGTACGGGCGTCCGCCGCGCTGCGGACGTCGAGGCGGCCCCCGACGACCAGCTCGGCGTGGTCGCCCCTGATGTACATATGCGCTCCCCGTGCTCCGTGTCGGCGAAAGGTGACCCGGGCCGTGACCCGGATGGGTGACCGCGGATGGGTGACCGCGGTCAGTGGTCGGTGGTGCGGGCCCGCCCGAGTGGTCCGTACTGCTGTCCGGCCATGTCACTGCAACTGACTGCCGGTGGGCGACCGTAGTTGCTGGTTGTAAGCGAACCGATATCGAATTCACCCCGAGGAGTGATCCTCGGGGTGAGGGTGCGTCAGATCGGTTCCGCTGACCGGAGGGTCGCCCGACCCCCGGACCGCGTGCCCCGTCCGCCCGCTCCGTGAGCGGCGGCGGGTCCGCTCAGTGCTTGTAGAAGCCCTGCCCGCTCTTGCGCCCGATGTCACCGGCGTCCACCATTCGGCGCATCAATTCGGGTGGGGAGAACTTCTCGTCCTGGGACTCGGTGTAGATGTTCCCGGTGGCGTGCAACAGGATGTCGACGCCGGTGAGGTCGGCGGTCGCGAGCGGGCCCATGGCGTGACCGAAGCCCAGCTTGCAGGCGAGGTCGATGTCCTCGGCGCTCGCCACTCCCGACTCGTAGAGCTTCGCGGCCTCGACCACGAGGGCGGAGATGAGCCGGGTGGTGACGAAGCCGGCGACGTCGCGGTTGACGACGATGCAGGTCTTGCCGACCGACTCGGCGAACTCCCGGGCGGTGGCGAGGGTCTCGTCGCTGGTCTTGTACCCGCGGACGAGTTCGCACAGCTGCATCATCGGGACCGGCGAGAAGAAGTGGGTGCCGACGACGCGTTCGGGTCGTTCGGTGGCCGCGGCGATCTTCGTGATCGGGATGGCGGAGGTGTTGGAGGCGAGGACCGCGTCCTCGCCGACGATCTTGTCGAGGGCGCGGAAGATCTCGTGCTTCACCTCCAGCTTCTCGAACACGGCCTCCACCACGAGATCGGCGTCGGCCACGGCGTCCAGGTCGGTGGTGGTGGTGATCCGGGCGAGGGCGGCCTCCGCGTCCACGGCGTCGAGCTTGCCCTTGGCGACGAACCTGTCGTAGGACGCCCGGATGGTGTCGGTGCCGCGGGTCAGCGCCTCGTCGGTGACATCGCGCAGGACGACGTCCCAGCCCGCCTGGGCGGACACCTGCGCGATTCCGGAGCCCATCAGCCCGGCTCCGATGACGGCCAGCTTGCGTGCCACGTTGCACCCCTCACCCGCTGTTGACGTTGAGTTCCCCGCACCCCTTCGGCGGACCCTAGCGGCACTGCGGGCCCTGATGACAGGGAAGAGATGCGTGTCACGCCCCGAATGACCGACATCACACCCCCCTCGCCCCGTACCGCGTGTCGCCCCCGGCCGGGCGGGCTCATCCCGCGGTGCGCACGGCGTAGTTGAGGACCCGTTCGCCGAGCAGTTCCTCCATGTCGTCCAGGGCGTCCAGGGCCTCGCGCGACACGGCTTCGGGGCTGCCGCCTTCGATCAGACCGGAGCGGATGACACCCATGACCGTCCGGTGCACCCAGTCGATCTGTCCGGCCATCAGCGAGGGCAGCCGGTCGCGGGGCGCGGCGCCGGTCTCCTCGCGTAGCGCCCGCTCCAGTCGGGTGAACATCTCCTGGTCCAGCAGCCACAGTCGGGCGCGCAGCCCGGCGGCGTCCTCCACCACCACGAGGAAGCGGTCGTACCCCTCGGTCAGGCCGACCCGGGGCGACACGGCCTCCACCTCGGAGCGCAGGTGGCGCAGCACGGCCCGGGCGGCGGACTCCCCGGGGAGCCGTCCGCGCACCCAGCCGGCGAGCCGGTCGGCGAGGTCCGGGGCCCGGTCGAGGAAGAGGTCCTCCTTGGCCGGGAAGTAGTTGTAGACGGTGTTCACGGAGACGTCGGCGGCATGGGCGATCTCGGCGATGGTGACGGCGTCGAAGCCGCGTTCCAGGAACAGCCCGGTGGCGACGTCGGAGATGTGCTGCCGGGTGCGCCGCTTCTTGCGCTCCCGCAGCCCTTCGGGCGCGCCCGCCGCATCCCGTGCGGTGCCGTCGGTGCCGTCGGCGCCGTCGGCGCCGTCGCCCAGGGAGGGGCCCCCGCTGCCGCGTGTCCGTGCGTCGTCCATGGTCCGAGCCTATCGACCCCTGGACATCGTTCACTTTTTGCCGTCCCTGAAATTTTGGAGGCATTGCAAAATTTAAGGGCCTCTGTTTTTCTGGGGTCATGGCAGTCATCACGACGTCCGGCCTCGCCCGGACCTTCCGCACCCCGCGCGGCCCCGTGGAGGCCGTCCGGGGCGTCGACCTCACCGTCGGGCGCGGCGAGATCCTCGGTCTCCTCGGCCCCAACGGCGCCGGGAAGACCACCACCCTGCGCATGCTGACGACCCTGTTGCGCCCCACCGGCGGCACCGCGACCGTCGCCGGCCACGACCTCGCCACCGACCCCGCGGGCGTCCGCGCCCGCACGGGCTACGTCGCCCAGTCCGGTGGCCTCGACCCCACCCTGAGCGTCCGCGAGGAACTCGTCACCCAGGGCCGCCTGTACCGGCTCGGCAAGGCCGAAGCAGTGGCGCGGGCCGAGGAGCTCGCCACCGAACTGGGCCTCGACGCACTGCTCGACCGGCCGACCGCCGCCCTCTCCGGCGGCCAGCGGCGCCGCCTCGACCTCGCGATGGGCCTCACCCACCGTCCCGAGGTGCTCTTCCTGGACGAGCCGACCACCGGACTCGACCCGGCCGGCCGCGCCGTGCTGTGGGACCTGGTCCGCACCCTGCGCGAGGCGCACGGCACCACGATCGTCCTGACCACCCACTACCTCGACGAGGCCGACGCGCTCGCCGACCGGCTCGTCGTCGTCGACCGGGGCGTGGTGGTCGCGAACGGCACCCCGACCGCGCTCAAGCTGGCCCACGCCGGATCGATCGACGCCTCCCTCCAGGACGCGTTCCTGGCCGTCACCGGCCGCGACCCGCTCCCCCGGGACACCGCGCCCGTCGCCGTGTGACCCGCCCGCCGCATCCCGCCCCCGCGACCCCGCAGGAGACCCACGTGCCCGTCCTGCTCTCCGACACCGCGCTCGTCTTCGGCCGCTACGCCCGCAAGGTGCTGCGCTCCCGGTTCCAGATGCTGTTCGGCATGGTGATGCCGCTGCTGTACCTCGTCCTCTTCGGCCCCCTGCTCACCGGCCTCCCGCTCGACGGGGGCCGTGACTCCTGGCAGGTCCTCGCCCCGGGGCTGCTGCTCCAACTCGCGCTGTTCGGCGCGTCCTTCGCCGGGTTCTCGGTCATCGTCGAGAAGGGCCAGGGGGTGATCGACCGGATGCGGGTCACCCCGGTCAGTCGGCTGGCACTGCTGCTCGGCCGGGTCCTGCTCGACGCCGCGCTGCTCACCTGCCAGTCGGTGCTGGTGGTCGGCGCCGCACTGCTGATGGGGTTGCGCGCTCCGGTCCTCGGCCTGCTCATCGGCTTCGCCTTCGTGGCGCTGCTGACGGTGGCCCTGGGCTCGCTGTCGTACGCGCTGGCGATGCGGCTGACCGGGGCCCACCAGTTCGGGCCCACCGTAAACGCGGTGACGCTGCCCGTGATGCTGCTGTCGGGGCTGATGCTCCCCATGTCCCTCGCCCCGGGCTGGCTGGACGCCCTGTCGCACCTGGTGCCGCTGCGCTACCTGGTGGAGGCGGTGCGGGACGCCTACGCCGGGCAGTACGCGACCGGGGACGTGCTGGTCGGGGCGCTGATCGCGCTGGGACTCGCGGCGGCGGCCGTGACCGCGGGCACGCGGGTCTTCCGGGAGGAGCGCACCTCACTACGCTGAGGCCCATGGTCAATCTGACGCGCATCTACACCAGGACCGGGGACCAGGGCACCACCAACCTCGGGGACATGAGCCGCACGGCCAAGACGGATCTGCGGATCGCCGCCTACGCCGACGCCAACGAGGCCAATGCGGTGCTCGGGACCGCCATCGCCCTCGGGGACCTCGGCGAGGAGGTCGTCGCCGTCCTCACCCGGGTGCAGAACGACCTCTTCGACGTCGGGGCCGACCTGTCGACCCCGGTGGTCGCCGAGCCCGCGTACCCGCCGCTGCGGGTGGAGCAGTTCTACGTGGACCGGCTGGAGGAGGACTGCGACCGGTTCAACGAGCGGCTCACCAAGCTCCGGAGCTTCATCCTGCCCGGGGGCACGCCCGGCGCGGCCCTGCTGCACCAGGCGTGCACCGTGGTCCGGCGGGCCGAGCGGTCCACCTGGGCGGCGCTGGAGGCGCACGGCGAGACCATGAACCCGTTGACCGCCACCTACCTCAATCGCCTCTCCGACCTGCTGTTCATCCTCGCCCGGGTCGCCAACCCCGACGGGGACGTCCTGTGGGTGCCGGGCGGCGAGCGCTGAGCGGACGTCGGCGCGACGGCGGTCAGGGCTTGGGGGAGCCCGCGTCGACGGGCTCCTTGCCCGGCCAGAGGGTGTAGGCGAGGGCGACGAGGCCGTGGATCAGGACCGCCTTCAGCGCGGTGCCCTGCCACCCGGCGAGCGAGGAGGTGTCCCCGCCGCCGTCCCCGACGTACCAGATCGCGCCCTGGAGCAGGGCGCAGGCGACCGCCGCGGCGACGACCGTGCGCACCCACAGCCGACGCTCGTGGCGCGCCCGGGCGGGCCCGGACTTCGGGGGCAGCGCCGGTGGCGGGCCACCCGCGAAGCGGTGCTGGAAGCGCGCGTCGATCCGGCTGACGGTGTAGTGCCCGTACCCCACGGTGAAGCCGATGTAGACGGCGGCCAGTCCGTGCTTCCAGTCGGGTGCGGCGCCGTTCTTCAGGTCGACGGCGGTGACGACCAGCAGCACCACTTCGAGCAGCGGCTCGCACAGCAGCACCGCGGCGCCGAGCCGGGGCATCCGGGCCAGGTACCGCAGGCAGAGTCCGGCGGCCAGCAGGACCCAGAAGCCGACCTCGCAGATGACGATCAGGGTGACGATCACAGTCCGAATCCTCCGTTGCCCCCCGCCGTTCCCCCGCCGGGACTGCTTCCATGCTCCCGCCAGGACCGCCCCGGATCGTCGTCGCCGGGACCGACCTCGGACTGCATCCTTGTGTGTAGTGACCAGCGAGGTGTTCCGACCGCGCGGTGATGTCCCGAGGAGCCGGTGCGTGTTGGATGGGAGCATGCCGAGCCCGTCCGATTCGTCCGCCCACCGGATTCCGCGCAGCCGTCGGCTTCCGTCGGCACTGCCGCCGGACTCGATGCGGCTGGACGCCGTGATCGCCCTCGGCGGGCTGCTCGGCGGGCTTCTGATGTGGGCGCTCGGCCTGCACCTCCAGTTCGACCGGCCGCTCGGCGAGGGGTGGTCCCTGGTGCCGATGGTGGTGGCCGCGGCGATGGAGACCATGCGGCGGACCCGGCCGCAGGTCGCCCTGTCCGTCGGCACCGTGGCGGTCATCGCCGACCAGTTCACCACGGGCAACCTGGCGACCCTGGTGATGTTCACCGATCTGGTCTACGCCGCCGTCGTCTACGGCACCCCCGCCAACGCCCGGCGCATCCCGGTGACGTGCGGACTGATCTCGGTGGCCGCGACGATCGGCTTCCTCGCCTGGTTCCGGACGCCCGAGGCGATCCTGATCGGCGTGGTGACGGCCCTGATCTCCATCACCCCGGCCACCACCGGCGTCCTGGTCCGCAACCACCGCGAGACCGCCGAGGCCGAACGGCTGCGCGCGGAGCAGACCGCGCTGCTGGCCGAGATGGACCGGGTCCAGGCCGTGAGCGCCGAGCGCGCCCGGATGGCCCGCGAACTCCACGACCTGGTGGCCAACCACCTGTCGGCCATCGCCATCCACTCGACGGCCGCGCTCTCCCTGGACGACGAGCGGACCACCCGGACCGCGCTGGGCGTCATCCGGGAGAACAGCGTCGCCGGGTTGGCCGAGATGCGTCGGTTGATCGGTCTGCTGCGGGACTCCGCCGGCGATCTGGAGCCCGCGGCGGCGCCCACGCTCGACGGGCTGGACGCCCTGGTGGCGGGTGCCCGTGCCAATGGTCTGGACGTGCTGTTGACGGACGCCCGCCCCGCGGACGACCAGCGGCTGCCCGCGCCGGTGGAGTTGGCCGCCTACCGGATCGTCCAGGAATCCCTGACCAACGCCCTCAAGCACGCATCGCCGGGCCGGGTGCACGTTCGGCTGACCCGGGACGCGGACTCCCTGACGGTCACGGTCACCAGCCCGCACGGCGAACGGGACGGGCCCCGGGCACCCGGTTCGGGGGCCGGTCTGGTGGGGATGCGGGAGCGCACCGCGCTGCTGCACGGCTTCTTCGGGGCGGGTCCCGAACCGGACGACGGGCCCGAGGACGGCAAGATCTGGCGCGTTCGCGCCATCCTCCCCGTCGACACGGTCGGCCCGCCCGGCACAGCGGCCCCCTCAGACAGGTCAGGCCCGTCAGGCCCGTCCGCCGCATCCAGCACGTCCGCCGCATCGGGCACCTCAGGCCCGTCCCAGGCCAAGGAGTGACCCCATGATCCGCGTGCTCGTCGCCGAGGACCAGTCAGCCGTGCGGGCCGGTCTCGTGCTCATCCTCGGCAGTGCCGAGGACATCGAGGTCGTGGGCGAGGCGGAGAACGGGCAACGGGCCGTGGACCTGGCCCGGGAACTCCGCCCCGACCTGGTGTTGATGGACGTGCAGATGCCGGTCCTGGACGGGGTGTCGGCGACCCGCCAGGTGGTGGCCGAGCGCCTGGCGGACGTCCTGGTGCTGACCACCTTCGACCTCGACGAGTACGTGTTCGGCGCGCTGCGGGCCGGGGCCTGTGGCTTCCTGCTGAAGAACACCGAGGCCAGGGACCTACTCGCGGCGGTGCGGGCGGTGGGGCGGGGCGAGGGCCTGATCGCCCCCGCGGTGACCCGAAGACTGATCGCCGAGTTCGCGAACCCGGCCCGCTCCAGCCGGAGTTCGGCGGCGGACCAGGCGGTGCTGGAGACGTTGACGCGACGGGAGCGCGAGGTGTTCCAGTGCATCGGGGAGGGGTTGTCCAACGCCGAGATCGCGGCGCGTCTGGAGATGGCGGAGGCCACCGTGAAGACGCACGTCAGCCGGATGTTGGGGAAGCTGGAGCTGCGCAGTCGCGTCCAGGCCGCGGTGCTCGCCCGCGAACTGGGGCTGTGCGGATAGGCGTTGCCCCTCCGCTGCCCGACCGCCACGCTCCGGAACGTCCCGGACAGCGCCCCGCCCCCGGTGTGACGAGCGCCACCAAGGGCCCGGACCTGCAAGGACGTGCGCCGGAGCGCGGGCGACCGGGGCGATACCGGGAAGTGCGCCGTGCCGCGCACCCCGGAGTGTCACAGTGGGTGGTGAAAGCCGGGAGTTGGAAGTGACTCGGGGGCACCAACGTCCACTGTGACGGATGGTGAGCAAGCGTCAGTTGGTGAACCCATGGGGTTCCCAAGGCTCTGACCTGCGATGCCTTCGCTTCGTTGGTCCAGACCTCTTGACCGATGGTCCAGACCTTTCTATTCTCGCGGCACTGCGGTGAGCGTGTCATGGTCATGAGATCACTACGGCGCGTACTCACGGGCGGCGCAGGTTGGGTTCCACCATCCCCACTACCGGACTCACCCGAGGAGGCGCAGCATGCGCTTCAGAACCAAAGCTGTGGCAGGGCTAGCGACCCTGGCACTGCCCCTTTCCGCACTGGTCGCCCTGGCAACGCCGGCTGCTGCGGCCACCAGTGCCACTGCCACCTTCACCAAGACCCAGGACTGGGGCAGCGGTTTCGGCGGCAGCTGGACGGTCAAGAACACCGGTACCACCACGCTCAGCAACTGGACCGTGGAATGGGACTTCCCCACCGGTACCAAGGCCACCTCGTCCTGGGACGCCACGGTCACCAACAACGGCAACCGTTGGACCGCCAAGAACCTGGGCTGGAACGGGACCGTCGAGCCCGGTAAGTCCGTCACCTTCGGGTTCAACGGCTCCGGCAGCGGCTCCCCCAGCAACTGTTCCCTGAACAACGGCTCCTGTGACGGAGGCGTCGTTCCGGGCGACGAGCCCCCCACGGCTCCCGGCAAGCCCACCACCTCCGGCCTCACCACCACCTCGGTGAAGCTGTCGTGGGGTCCGGCGACGGACGACAAGGGCATCAAGAACTACGACGTCCTGCGGGACGGCGCGGTCGTCGCGACGGTCAACCCGGCCACCACCGGCGACACCACGTACACCGACACCACGCTGGCCGCGGGTACGGACTACTCGTACAGCATCCAGGCCCGCGACACCGGCAACCAGACCGGTCCGGCCAGCGCCGCGACCGCGGTGCGCACCCCCGGCGACGGCGGCACCGGCGGCGGCGGCCAGATCAAGATGGGCTACTTCACCCAGTGGGGCGTCTACGGACGCAACTACCACGTGAAGAACCTGGACACCTCCGGGACCGCGGCGAAGATCACGCACATCAACTACGCCTTCGGTAACGTCCAGAACGGTCGCTGCACCATCGGTGACTCCTACGCGGACTACGACAAGGCGTACACCGCCGAGCAGTCCGTCGACGGTGTCGCCGACACCTGGGACCAGCCCCTGCGCGGCAACTTCAACCAGCTGCGCAAGCTGAAGGCGAAGTACCCGCACATCAAGATCCTCTTCTCCATCGGCGGCTGGACCTGGTCCGGCGGCTTCACCCAGGCCGCGCAGAACCCGGCCGCCTTCGCCCAGTCGTGCTACGACATGGTCGAGGACCCGCGCTGGGCCGATGTCTTCGACGGCATCGACCTGGACTGGGAGTACCCGAACGCCTGTGGTCTCACCTGCGACAACAGTGGTCCGGACGCGCTGAAGAAGATCGCAGCGGCGACCCGTGCCAAGTTCGGTGCCAACAACCTGGTCACCGCCGCGATCACCGCCGACGCCTCCAACGGCGGCAAGATCGACAAGGCTGACTACGCCGGTGCCTCCACCAGCTTCGACTGGTACAACGTGATGACGTACGACTTCTTCGGCGCCTGGGCCGCGAAGGGCCCGACGGCTCCGCACTCGCCGCTGAGCACGTACAACGGCATCCCGCAGCAGGGCTTCACCTCGGCCGACGCCATCGCCAAGCTCAAGGCGCAGGGCGTGCCCGACAAGAAGCTGCTCCTCGGCATCGGCTTCTACGGCCGCGGCTGGACGGGCGTCACCCAGGACGCGCCGGGCGGCACCGCCACCGGGCCCGCCCAGGGCACGTACGAGCAGGGCATCGAGGACTACAAGGTCCTCAAGAACTCCTGCCCGTCGACCGGTACGGTCGCCGGCACCGCGTACGCCAAGTGCGGAAGCAACTGGTGGAGCTACGACACCCCGGCCACCATCAAGACCAAGATGGCCTGGGCCAAGGGTCAGAAGCTCGGCGGCGCCTTCTTCTGGTCGGCTGACGGGGACACCAGCAACGGTGAACTCATCACCGCGCTCGACGCTGGTCTGAAGTAACCCGCGCCCGGGGGTGCCGGTCCCACACCGGCACCTCCGGATCGCACCGGCCGGTCCCACACCGGCCACACGGTCGAAGCCGGAGGGTCAGGAACGCCCCCCGCCTCCCCGGCTTCCGAGCCCGGTACGCCCAGCGCGTACCGGGCCTTCCGTCGTCCCGCACCAAGGAGGCGCTCCATGTGGTGCGGACCCTGCTGGACGACGGCGCCATCACCTACCAGGGTCGGTTCCACACCTACGAGGGGCTGTTCACCTTCGCCCGCCCCGTGCAGGAGCACCTGCTGTTGAAGCTCGGCGGGATGCGCGGACCGAAGACCTTCGAAGCGGCGGCCGAGCTGTCCGACGGCTGCCATCACGCCCTCAGTTACACCCGGGAGGCCTACGAGTACCTGATGCGCCACCTGCGGATCGGCGCCGAGCGCGCGGGCAAGGACGTCACCGCGCTGGACATCGGGGCCTGGGTGGTCTTCGCCGTCGCCGAGGACTCCGCCGCGGCCCGGGAAGCGGCCCGCAGCATGGTGGGGATCTATGCCTCCGCCATGCCCGAGGAGCAGTTGCGGCGCAACGGGGTGGACCCCGCCGAACTGGCGCCGGCGATCGACGCGATCCGCGCCGGGGATCTGGCCCGGGGCATCGAGTTGACCTCGCCCGAGGTGGCGGAGCGGCTCTCGGTGTCCGGCACGCCCGAGGAGTGCGTGGCGAAGATCGCGACGGAGATCGCCCCGGCCGGGGTCAACCACATGATCTGCGCGGTGACCGACCGGGCCCTGGTGCGGGCCTTCACCGGACGGGACCTGCCGCAGGTACCCGGTGCCCGGGAGCAACTGCGGTTGATCCACCGCAGTGTCATGCCGGCCTTCGCCTGACGGCGGCGCGCCCGCGACCGGAGCGGGCGACCCGGCCCGGTCGACGTGATGCGTGTCAGCCCGCAGGGCGGCTAGGCGACGTTCACCCGCTGTCCGGGCGGCGCGGCCTCCAGCCACGCCAGGAAACCGGTGAGCGCGTCCTCGCTCATCGCCAACTCCAGCCGCACGCCCTGGTGCGAACAGGCGAGGACCACCGCGTCCGAGAGGAGCGCCAACTCCTCCTCGCCCTCGGGGTCCCGGCGGCCGATCACCTCGATGGCGGAACGCTCCAGCACCCGCCGCGGGCGGTGCGCGTAGGAGAAGACGCGGAACCACTCGATCCGGTCACCGCTGTACCGGGCGATGCCGTACCCCCACCCCTTGCCCGAGGTGTCGGCCGGCCCTACGCCTGCGGGCTCGGGGATGTCCCAGCGGAGGCTACAGTCGAAGGTTCCCCCCGACCTCTGGATCAGCCTGCGGCGCAGTCCGAAGGCGAAGAGCCCGACCACAACCAGTGCGACTACCGCGATACCGCCTACGAGAAGAGCGAGGATCATCGGCACCGACCTCCTCGCCTCATCAGTAACGGAACAGCGGAACGGATCCAGCATCGCCTCAGCCGCGGCCCGGTCCGGAGAGTCTCCGGACCGGGCCGCGGCTGAGTCATGTCACACAGTGCGCCAGGTCAGCGCACCGCCACCGCACGCAGGCGGACATCGGCGCGTCGCTCGGCGGCGGCGTCCGCCTCGCCCTTCGCGCGTTCCAACGCCCGCTCCGCGCGCTGGACGTCGATCTCGTCCGACAGCTCGACGATCTCGGCCAGCAGCGACAGCTTGTTGTCGGCGAACGAAACGAACCCGCCGTGAACGGCGGCGATGACGGTCTCGCCGTCACTCGTACGGATCGTCACCGGGCCCGACTCCAGCACACCGAGCAGCGGCTGGTGACCGGGCATGACGCCGATGTCGCCGGAGGTGGTGCGCGCGACGACCAGGGTGGCCTCGCCGGACCAGACATTCCGGTCCGCGGCGACCAGCTCGACGTGCAACTCAGCAGCCAAGGGTGCTCCTCGGGTCACCACCCGGCGGGTGGGCCGGGTGTTGGGTCAAAAGTGTAGAGGCGTGGGTGAGGGGGCCGGGCAGGGCCCCCTCACCCATGAGCACGGGGCTCAGGAGACGCCCAGCTCCTTGGCGTTCTTGCGCAGGTCCTCAAGGCCACCGCACATGAAGAACGCCTGCTCCGGGAAGTGGTCGTAGTCGCCGTCGCAGATCGCGTTGAACGCGGTGATCGACTCGTCCAGCGGCACGTCCGAACCGTCCACACCGGTGAACTGCTTGGCGGCGTGGGTGTTCTGGGACAGGAACCGCTCGACGCGACGGGCACGGTGGACGGCGAGCTTGTCCTCCTCGCCCAGCTCGTCGATACCGAGGATCGCGATGATGTCCTGGAGGTCCTTGTACTTCTGAAGGATCGTCTTGACGCGCATGGCCGCGTCGTAGTGCTCCTTCGCGATGTACCGCGGGTCCAGGATGCGGGACGTGGAGTCCAGCGGGTCCACGGCCGGGTAGATGCCCTTCTCCGAGATCGGACGGGAGAGCACCGTCGTCGCGTCGAGGTGGGCGAAGGTGGTGGCCGGGGCCGGGTCGGTCAGGTCGTCCGCGGGGACGTAGATCGCCTGCATCGAGGTGATCGAGTGACCACGGGTCGAGGTGATGCGCTCCTGGAGGAGACCCATCTCGTCGGCCAGGTTCGGCTGGTAACCCACCGCGGAGGGCATCCGGCCGAGCAGGGTCGACACCTCGGAACCGGCCTGGGTGAAGCGGAAGATGTTGTCGATGAAGAACAACACGTCCTGCTTCTTCACATCGCGGAAGTACTCCGCCATGGTCAGACCCGCGAGGGCCACGCGCAGCCGGGTGCCCGGGGGCTCGTCCATCTGGCCGAAGACCAGCGCCGTCTTGTCGAGGACGCCGGACTCCTCCATCTCGTCGATGAGGTCGTTGCCCTCACGGGTGCGCTCGCCGACGCCCGCGAAGACGGAGACGCCCTCGTGGAGGTTGGCGACACGCATGATCATTTCCTGGATCAGCACGGTCTTGCCGACACCGGCACCACCGAACAGACCGATCTTTCCACCCTTGACGTACGGGGTGAGGAGGTCGACGACCTTCAGACCGGTCTCGAACATCTCGGTCTTCGACTCGAGCTGGTCGAAGGGCGGGGCGGTGCGGTGGATCGGCCAGCGCTCACCGACGTTGGCGTTCTCCTCGGGGTGGTTCAGCACCTCGCCGAGGGTGTTGAACACCTTGCCCTTGGTGAAGTCGCCGACCGGCACCGTGATGCCCTTGCCGGTGTTCGTCACCGGGGCCTGGCGGACCAGACCGTCGGTGGGCTGCATGGAGATCGCACGGACGACACCGTCGCCGAGGTGCTGGGCGACCTCGAGCGTCAGCGTCTTCTTCTCGCCCTCGTTGGCCGGGTCGGCGACCTCGACGTGAAGGGCGTTGTAGATCTCGGGCATGGCGTCGACGGGGAATTCCACGTCGACGACCGGGCCGATGACCCGGGCGACGCGGCCCGTGGCAACGGCCGTCTCAACTGTCGTCGTCATTACCTGTCACTCCCCGCGTTCGCGTCGGCCAGGGCTGCGGTGCCGCCGACGATCTCGCTGATTTCCTGGGTGATTTCGGCCTGGCGGGCCGCGTTGGCAAGTCGGGAGAGCGTATTGATCAGCTCACCCGCGTTGTCGGTGGCCGACTTCATCGCACGCCGCGTGGCGGCGTGCTTCGAAGCGGCCGACTGGAGCATCGCGTTGTAGATCCGGCTCTCGACGTACCGCGGCAGCAGGGCGTCGAGGACGTCCTCCGCCGACGGCTCGAAGTCGTACAGCGGAAGGATCTCGCCCTTGGTGGGCGCCTGGTCGGCGACCTCGTCCAGGCTCAGCGGAAGCAGCCGGCTGCCGACCGCGTTCTGCGTCATCATCGACACGAACTCCGTGTAGACGACGTGCAGCTCGTCGACCCCGCCATCGGCCGTGTCCCGCTCGATCGCGCTGATCAGCGGTCCGGCGACCGTCTTGGCGTCCGCGTACGTGGGCTCGTCGGTGAAGCCGGTCCACTGCTCCGCGACCTCGCGCTCACGGAAGTTGTAGTGGGCGACACCGCGGCGGCCGACGATGTACGTGACGACCTCCTTGCCCTCCGCTTCGAGGCGGGCGGTCAACCGCTCCGCCGCCTTGATCGCGTTGGAGTTGAAGGCGCCGGCCAGTCCGCGGTCGCTCGTGAGGAGCAGCACCGCGGAGCGGCGAGCCGTCTCCGCCTCCGTGGTCAGCGGGTGCTTGGTGTTCGAACCCGTTCCCACCGCCGTGACCGCGCGTGTCAGCTCGGTCGCGTACGGCGCGGAGGCCGCCACCTTGCGCTGCGCCTTGACGACACGCGAGGCGGCGATCATCTCCATCGCCTTGGTGATCTTCTTGGTCGCGGTGACGGATCGGATGCGACGCTTGTAGACCCGGAGCTGGGCTCCCATGAGTCAGGTCCCTTCCTACGTCACTTGGAGACGTTGACGGCAGGCGCGTCCTCGCCGAGCAGCTTGCCGTCCGAGGTCTCGAACTGCTTCTTGAACGCCGCGACCGCGTCGGAGATGGCGGTGATGGTGTCGTCCGACATCTTCGCGCCCTCCTTGATGGAGGTCATCAGACCCTGCTCCTCGCGGTGCAGGTAGTCCAGGAGCTCCGTCTCGAAGCGGCGGATGTCGACGACGGGGACCTCGTCCATGCGGCCCGTGGTACCGGCCCACACGGAGACGACCTGGTCCTCGGTGGCCATCGGCTGGTACTGCGGCTGCTTCAGCAGCTCGACCATGCGCTGACCGCGCTCCAGCTGCGCCTTCGACGCGGCGTCCAGGTCGGAACCGAAGGCGGCGAACGCCTCCAGCTCACGGAACTGGGCGAGGTCGACGCGGAGTCGGCCGGAGACCTGGCGCATCGCCTTGTGCTGGGCGGAGCCACCGACGCGGGAGACCGAGATACCGACGTTCAGGGCCGGACGCTGACCGGCGTTGAACAGGTCGGACTCCAGGAAGCACTGGCCGTCGGTGATGGAGATGACGTTGGTCGGGATGAACGCCGAGACGTCGTTGGCCTTGGTCTCCACGATCGGGAGGCCCGTCATCGAGCCCTTGCCCATGTCGTCGGAGAGCTTGGCACAGCGCTCCAGCAGACGGGAGTGCAGGTAGAAGACGTCACCGGGGTACGCCTCACGGCCCGGCGGACGACGCAGCAGCAGGGACACGGCGCGGTAGGCGTCGGCCTGCTTCGAGAGGTCGTCGAAGATGATGAGGACGTGCTTGCCCTCGTACATCCACTGCTGGCCGATGGCCGAACCGGTGTACGGCGCCAGGTACTTGAAGCCGGCCGGGTCGGACGCCGGGGCGGCGACGATGGTCGTGTACTCCAGCGCGTTGGCCTCGTCCAGGGCGCGTCGCACGGACGCGATGGTGGAGCCCTTCTGGCCGATGGCGACGTAGATGCAGCGCACCTGCTTGTTCACGTCACCGGAGCGCCAGTTGTCGCGCTGGTTGATGATGGTGTCGACGGCCAGGGCGGTCTTGCCGGTCTGGCGGTCACCGATGATCAGCTGACGCTGGCCGCGGCCGATCGGGGTCATCGCGTCGACGGCCTTGTAGCCCGTCTCCATCGGCTCGTGCACGGACTTGCGCTGCATGACCGTGGGGGCCTGCAGCTCAAGGGCACGACGACCGCTGGTCTCGATGTCGCCGAGGCCGTCGATCGGGTTGCCGAGCGGGTCGACGACGCGGCCGAGGTAACCCTCGCCCACGGCGACGGAGAGCACCTCACCGGTGCGCTGCACCGGCTGGCCCTCCTCGATGCCGCTGAACTCGCCGAGGACGATGGCACCGATCTCGCGCTCTTCGAGGTTGAGCGCGAGGCCCAGGGTGCCGTCCTCGAACTTCAGCAGTTCGTTGGCCATGGCCGAGGGCAGTCCCTCGACCTTCGCGATGCCGTCGCCGGCAAGGGTGACCGTACCGACCTCCTCGCGCGAGGCCGCGTCCGGCTGGTACGACTGGACAAAGTTCTCCAGCGCGTCCCGGATCTCCTCCGGCCGGATCGTGAGCTCCGCCATCTGGGTTCCCTGCTCTCCTTGTTGGGCCCGAAGTTCTTTGGGGGTCTGGGGGCGACCCCCAGGAATCCTTCTGTACGGCCCAACCAGGGCCGTCGGACGTACGTTGTTCTGTTGCTCAGCCGGCCATGCGGCGGCTGGCTTCGTCGATGCGGTCCGCGATGCCGCCGTTGATGATCTCGTCACCGACCTGCACCCGGATTCCGCCGAGGACCGCGGGGTCCACGTCCAGGTTCAGGTGCATCGCACGCCCGTACAGCTTTGCCAGGGACGCACCCAGACGCTGCTTCTGCTGATCGCTCAGCGGTACGGCCGAGGTGACGATCGCGACCATGCGGTCACGGCGCTCCGCGGCGAGCTTGGACAGGGACTCGAGTCCCGCTTCCAGGCTACGTCCCCGGGGCCGGGTGACCAGTCGCGTGACCAGTCGGGTGGTCTGCGCCTGGGCGCGGCTGCTGAGCAGGGTGCTCAGCAGCTGCTCCTTGGCGGCTGCCGTCGCGGTCCGGTCGGTGAGCGCGGCACGCAGCCCGGTGTCCGAGGAAGTGATCCGGCCGAACCGGAACAGCTCGTCCTCCACGTCGTCGAGCGTGCCGGCACGCTGGGCGGCCGTGAGGTCGGCGACGTCCGCCAGCTCCTCCAGCGCGTCCACCAGGTCGCGCGAGCGCGACCAGCGGGAACGCACCAGTCCGGAGACCAGGTCGACCGTCTCGCCGGAGACCTGCCCGTCCAGGAGGCGACCGACCAGGCCGGCCTTGGCGTCCCCGGACTGCGCCGGGTCGGTGATGACCCGACGCAGGGACACCTCGCGGTCGAGCAGCGCGGTGACCGAGGCCAGGTCGTCAGCGAGCCGCGACGCGTCGACGGACGTGTTGTCCGTCAGTGCGTCGAGCCGCTCACGCGCCGTGGCCAGGGCCTCACGGCTGGCTCCGTGCAGCGCACTCACCGGGCGGCCTCGGCCTTCACGTCGAGCTCGTCGAGGAACCGGTCGATGGTGCGGCTCTGTCGGGCGTGGTCCTCGAGGGACTCACCGACGAGCTTCCCGGCCAGTTCGGTGGCGAGCTGACCGACGTCCCGGCGCAGCGCCTGAGCGGCGGCCTTGCGGTCGGCCTCGATCTGCGTGTGACCGGCGGCGATGATTTCCTCACGCTGCCGCTGGCCTTCCGCGCGCATCTCGGCGATGAGCGTGGCGCCCTGCTCCTGCGCGTCCTGACGCAGGCGCGCGGCCTCGTGCCGAGCCTCGGCGAGCTGGGCCTTGTACTGCTCCAGCACGCTCTGGGCTTCGGTCTTGGCCGCCTCGGCCTTCTCCATGCCGCCCTCGATGGCCTCGCGGCGCTCCTCCAGAACCTTGTTGATGTTCGGGAGGAGCTTCTTGGCGAGGACGCCGAAGACGATGACGAAGGCGATCAGGCCGATGACGAGCTCAGGGATCGGCGGAACGAGGGGGTTCTGCTCCTCGGTGGCCGCCAGAATGAGCAGCTGGCTCATATCAGTGCCTTTCGTCTAGTGGCTGAACGTCGGCTGGATCAGGAGCCGTAGACGAACGGCATAACCAGACCGATGAGGGCGAGCGCCTCACAGAAGGCGAAGCCGAGGATCTGGTTGGCGCGGATCAGACCGGCAGCCTCGGGCTGGCGGGCGAGGGCCTGGGTGCCGTTACCGAAGATGATGCCGACGCCCACGCCGGGGCCGATGGCCGCGAGGCCGTAGCCGATGGAGCCGAGAGCCTTCAGGTCACCGGTGACAGCGGCGAGAGTCTGGGACATGCCAGTTCTTCCTTTTCTTTACGGACCGGTGGGGGTTGGCCACCGGACGAGTACGAAGCGGGAGTGGGCGCTCAGTGGTGCTCTGCGAGCGCGCCCTGGATGAAGCTGCACGCCAGGAGCACGAACACGTACGCCTGGAGGGCCTGGACGAACAGCTCGAAGGCGAGCATGACCAGGGTCATGATGAAGGAGACGCCCGCGTAGGCGATGCCGATGCCGTTGAGCAGGTACCAGGACGCGATGGTGAAGAGCACCAGCAGCGTGTGGCCCGCGAACATGTTCGCAAAGAGTCGCACGGCATGCGTGAAGGGGCGGACGAGCAGGTTCGAGAAGAGCTCGATCGTCATGGCCAGCGGAAGCACCGCACCGAGCGACTTGTCGTAGCCACTGAAGTTCTTGAAGGCGCCGACGAAGCCGTGCCGCTTGAACGTGAGCGACACCCAGGTGACGTAGACGATGCCCGCGAGCACGATCGGGTAGGCGATGATCGACGTCACCGGGAACTGGGCCAGTGGGACGATCGCCCAGAGGTTCATGATCCAGATGAAGAAGAACAGGGAGACCATCAGCGGGACGTACTTCTCGCCCTCGCGCTTTCCGATGGTCTCGTGGACGATGCCCCGACGTACGAAGTCGTAGCCGGCTTCGGCGATCATCTGGAGCTTGCCGGGGACGATCTTGGGCTTGGCGAAAGCGGCCCAGAAGAAACCGATGATGATGATCGACCCGAGGATCGCGAGCAGCATCGGCTTGTTGAAGTACAGGTTGCTGTCCGCGTCGCCCCAGATGGGCTTGAACAGGAACGAGTGCAGGCCGGGAGCCGGGAAGCCACAACCGTCGAAGATGTGGCAATCGGTCTCGAAGGCGAGCACCTGCGTCGGGTCAGCACTCACCGCGGGCTCCTTCGTGGCGCATAGGTACGGCAACCTCGTTGTGTCGGCGCGGCGCGCAGCCGCAGTACGGCACTGGACTGGTGTTACGGGTGTGGGGGCGGCGGTCGGGCATCAAGCCTCGCGCTAGAGCAGGCGTCAGCTTGGATGCCCGCGCCCGCGATGCCGCAGTTGGCACCGGACGATAGCAGTAAGTCCGACCCGCCCTTATACCGGCCCTACCCCTCACGACGAAGAACCGGTCTTCGCGGGCTTCTCACCCTTCGATTCCTCGGGTTCCACGTAGAGAATCTTGGCCTTCATGTGGGCGCGGGCCTGCGCCCCGATCCACGCGAGCGTGGTGGCGACCAGGGTGGCCGCGAACGTCTTCGGATTGAAGAGGTCGGTGTCCTTGAACGTCGCCATGAACACGAAGAGCAACAGGATCTGGGTCGTGTAGAGCATCAGACCCATGCCCTGGAACAACTGCGGGAGCGACCTCGCGATGCGCAGGAGCACCACGAGTCCGATTCCCATGAAGAGGATCACGACGGCGGTCGCCACAACCGCTCCGAGCGCTCCCTTGCCACCGGCGACCGCGGCACTGATGCCCGCGGCTACGGCTCCCACGACTGCGGTGGGTACGGCGGCATGGATGACGGTGCGTGCGTCTTGGGACGGCATGGCGGCAACTCCGCTTACTGGATGGGGGCAGGTGTCGTCATGGACGAGCGTAAACCCGGAAATCGAGACAGAAAGTCGGTCCAGAAGGCCGTCGCACTACGGTCCTCCGGCGCTACCCCGGGTTCTCGTGAACGGTATCACAAACTATTTGATGAGGTCTTTACCTGTGAAGTGTGCCAGCAGTCACACATGAGAGTGAACCGGCCCATATGTGCATGACAGAAGGCTCTTTGACTGGTATTGAGGGCGTTTGCCTGGCCGGTACGGCACGGCGAGTTGGCCACAAAGCGTCAGCGATCGAGCACTTTTCGCGCACGCGGCGGTCCGGTGAGGACTGCGGTGGACGCCGGAGGAACCACCACGCCGCCCCGCGACGCCCGCGACGGGCGCCGTTTCAGCGCGAGGTGTCGGCCCGGCGGCGGTCGCGGAAGCGGTGCCTGAGGCCGGATGCCGTCGCCCCGTTGACGCCCCCGGCCCGGACGGGCCCGGTCGAACCCCCGGCCGCCGCGCCCCCGTTGACGCCTTCGGTGTCGCCCGCGGCGCGGACGGCTCCCCCGTCCTTCACCGCGGGGACACCCTCCGTTCCCGCGAATGTGCCGGAACCGTTATCCCCTGCCGCCCGCACACCGTGCGACGCAGCGGCCCCGGCGCCCACACCGGCCCCCACGGGGACTTCGGTAAGGCTCGCGCCCGGGTATCCGGAGACCGTCACCGCGGCGGGCTCCGACTCCCCCTCGGCGCCGGCGAGTTGTTCAGCGGCGCCGAGGGGGAGCTTGCGGCGCCGGTAGCGGGGCGGTACGAACGCCTCGGCCCAGCGCGGCGCACGCGGGGTGAAGCGGGGCAGCAGGAGCAGCACCAGGCCCACCGCGCTGAGCACGGCGACGCCCAGGACGATCCACATGGACGCGGCGTTGACCGAGTAGGCCAGTGTGCCGAAGGAGATCAGCGCGGCCCAGAAGTACATGATCAGCACCGAGCGGCTGTGCGAGTGACCGCTGTCGAGGAGCCGGTGGTGCAGGTGTCCGCGGTCGGCGGCGAACGGTGACTGGCCGCGCCAGGTGCGCCGCACGATCGCCAGGACGAGGTCGGCGGCGGGCAGCGCGATGATGGTGAGCGGCAGGATGAGCGGGATGTAGACGGGCACCGTGGCGTGCACCG
Source organism: Streptomyces sp. NPDC059816 (assembly GCF_042732055.1). Classification (NCBI taxonomy): domain Bacteria; kingdom Bacillati; phylum Actinomycetota; class Actinomycetes; order Kitasatosporales; family Streptomycetaceae; genus Streptomyces; species Streptomyces sp. NPDC059816. The sequence continues at coordinate 155,888 of NZ_JBHWIQ010000012.1, read as the reverse complement.
CCTCCCGCAGACCGCCGGCCTGCCCGGGGCCGAACAGGCTGTCCGGGTCGACCTGACCGGTGATGGAGATGGCACCCGCCGCGAGCACCAGACCGATCAGCATCGAGCCCGAGTCGCCCATGAAGATCCGCGCGGGGTGCATGTTGTGCGGCAGGAAGCCGAGGCACATGCCGAGCAGCAGCGCCGCGAACAGGGTCGCCGGGGCCGCGGCCTCCAGGCCGTAGCCGAACCAGAGGCGGTACGCGTAGAGGAAGAACGCCAGGGTGGCGATGCACACCATGCCCGCGGCGAGCCCGTCCAGCCCGTCGGCGAAGTTGACCGCGTTGATCGTGATCACGACCAGCGCCACGGTGAGCAGCGTGGACTGCCACTGGGTGAGCGCGACCATGCCGACACCGGGGATGGGCAGCCAGAGGATCGCCAGACCCTGCATGACCATGACGCCCGCGGCGATCATCTGGGCACCCAGCTTGATCAGCGCGTCCAGCTCGAACTTGTCGTCCAGGACCCCGACCAGCCAGATCAGGGCGGCGCCGGACAGCAGGGCGCGCGGCTCGCTGGAACCGTCGAAGACCTCACTGAGGTTGGTGAGGTGGTTGGCGACGAGGAGACCCGCGCAGAGCCCGAAGAACATCGCGATACCGCCGAGCCGGGGCGTGGGCTCCCGGTGCACGTCACGGGCGCGGATCTCCGGCATCGCCCCGGCCACGATGGCGAACTTCCGCACCGGGCCCGTGAGCAGATAGGTCACCGCAGCCGTGACACAGAGCGTCAGCAGGTATTCACGCACAGGCTTCCCCACAGATGTCTTCGGCCAGCTCAGCCCCACAGCCTAGCCTCGCGTGCATGGGTATGGGGACTTCCGGGTAGCGAGCATGGTTGCACGGAGAACCTATGGTCCCCGTCATCGTCGCCCGCCGTACCGCTCCGCGCGCGTGTGGCCCCGGCGGAAGTGCGTCACCGCCGCTGGTCGGGGTTACGGCGCGAAGGCCGGCCAGGCACGGACGAGTGTTCGCACCTCGTCCCGGACGGACGTTCCGACGATCTTGCCACGGAGCGCCGCCGCGAACAGTACCGCGATCCGCGCCGTTTGCGGTCCGCCCCTCCCCCGAGTGGTGGTGGCGGCCGTTCCCCGCCGTGGTCCGCAGCCGTCCGTACCGGGGAGGGCACAGGTGTCCACCGTGATCCCCGCCGCCGGCAGACCCCGTGCGGCCCTCGCGCCGTGGGCGAGCGGCGACGGGCCGGCGACGATCACTGCGGGGCCCCTGCACGACGGTGAGGGCAGCGTCAGGACGGGCGTGGGCCCTCCGGCTCCCCGTGCGTGCCGCCGCCGGGTTCCGGGCCCGGTGGCGGCCGGTTCAGCGTCGCGCGGTGACGCCCGTCAGCGCGGTGACCACCGGGTCCAGCGCCTCGTGGATCTCGTCGCCGATGGAACGGAAGAACGGCAGGGGCGCCCCGTACGGGTCGAACACCTCGTCGGCTTCGACGGACGGTGCCAACAGCCAGCCGCGCAGCGCGGCGGCGGCCCGCACCAGGGCGCGGGCCCGTTCGACGACCCCCTCGTCGCGGGGGTCGGGCAGGGTCGCCGGGTCGATGGCGCGCACCAGCCGGGTGAACTCCTTCAGGGTGAAGGTGCGCAGCCCCGCGGAGTGGCCCATGGAGATGACCTGCGCCCGGTGGTCGCGGGTGGCGGTCAGCACGAGGTCCGCGCGGATGACGTGGTCGTCGAGGAGTTCGCGTCCGGTGAAGCCGGTGGGGTCGGCGCCGAAGTCGGCGAGGACCGTCTCGGCGTTGGTCTCCATGGGCGCGCCCTCGTGGCCCCAGGTGCCCGCGCTCTCCACGACGACCCCGCCGCCGAGCGGGTCGCCGAGCCGCCCCACCAGGGCGTGCCGGGTCAGCCGCTCGGTGATGGGCGAGCGGCACACGTTGCCGGTGCTGACGTGGAGGATGCGGAACGTGTCCCCGGTGCCGGTGACCCCCGTGCCTATGCCACGCCCCTCAGGGGCCGTCAATTGGCCACCTCAAGGTCGGGTACCACCTTGCGCAGTTCGTCCGCGTCTAGGGCGCCGGCGCGGAGCAGGACGGGCACCTCGCCGGTGACGTCCACGATGGACGAGGGCACGATGCCGGGCGTCGGGCCGCCGTCGAGGTAGACGGAGACGGCGTCGCCGAGCATCTGCTGGGCGGCGTCGCAGTTCTCGGGGGCGGGGTGCCCGGTGAGGTTCGCGGAGGACACGGCCATCGGACCGACCTCGGTGAGCAGTTCGATGGCGACCGGGTGCAGCGGCATCCGGACGGCGACGGTGCCCCGGGTGTCACCGAGGTCCCACTGGAGGGACGGCTGGTGCCGGGCGACCAGGGTGAGGGCTCCGGGCCAGAACGCGTCCACCAGTTCCCAGGCCAGCTCGGAGAAGTTGGTGACGAGCCCGTGCAGGGTGTTCGGGGAACCGATGAGCACGGGGGTGGGCATGCTGCGCCCGCGACCCTTGGCGTCGAGCAGGTCGGCGACCGCCTCGGAGCTGAAGGCGTCGGCGCCGATGCCGTAGACCGTGTCGGTGGGCAGCACGACCAGCTCGCCCCGGCGGACGGCGGACCCGGCCTCACGCAGACCGGTGATGCGGTCGGTCGCGTCGTTGGTGTCGTATCGCCGTGCCATCTAGCGGGCCTCCTCGTGCGCGTTCTGGGTGTGGTTCGGGGGCCGGGACGTCACGGGCGTGCCTTGCGCGCGGTCGCGAATCGGGGCCGGTTGTTGAGGTCGGGGTGGTCGGCGGCGTCGGCCCAGCCGGCTTCCTCGCTGAAGATCCACGGCACCTGCCCGCCCTGGGTGTCGGCGTGTTCGACGACGACGATGCCGCCGGGGCGCAGCAGCCGGTGGGCGGTGCGTTCGAGGCCGCGGATGGTGTCGAGGCCGTCGTCGCCGGAGAACAACGCCATCTGGGGGTCGTACTCGCGGGCCTCCAGCGCCACGTGCTCCCACTCGGTGAGGGGGATGTACGGGGGGTTGGAGATGACGAGGTCGACCTGTCCGTTCAGCTCGGGCAGGGCGGCCAGGGCGTCGCCCTGGTGGACGCTGACGCGGGAGCCCTCGGTGTTCTTGAGGGTGTAGACGAGGGCGTCCTCGGAGAGCTCGACGGCGTGCACCCGGGAGCGGGGCACCTCCTGGGCCATGGCGAGGGCGATGGCCCCGGAGCCGGAGCACAGGTCGACGATCAGGGGTTCGACGACGTCCATGGCGCGCACCGCGTCTATGGCCCAGCCGACGACCGATTCGGTCTCCGGCCGGGGCACGAACACCCCGGGTCCGACCTGGAGCTCCAGGTACCGGAAGTAGGCGCGTCCGGTGATGTGCTGGAGGGGTTCGCGGGCCACCCGGCGGTTGATGGCCTCCCAGTAGCGGGCGTCGACGTCGGAGTCGGGGACGGTGTGCAGCTCGCCCCGCTTGACGCCGTGCACGAAGGCGGCCAGTTCCTCGGCGTCGTTGCGCGGCGAGGGCACGCCCGCGTCCGCCAGGCGCTGGGTGGCCTGGGCCACTTCAGCGAGCAGCAGACTGCGGGGGCCTGGGGGTCGACCCCCAATGGGTGGCTGCACGCTAGTCCTCCGGAGCTGAGCTGTCGGTGGGCGCCGGGGCTCGGTCGGCGCCCGGGGGTCAGGCGGCGGCGAGCTTGGCCGCGGAGTCCGCGTCGACGCACGCCTGGATGACTGCGTCGAGCTCCCCGTCGAGCACCTGGTCCAAGTTGTACGCCTTGAAACCGACACGGTGGTCGGAAATGCGGTTCTCGGGGAAGTTGTAGGTGCGGATCTTCTCCGAGCGGTCGACGGTGCGCACCTGGCTGCGGCGGACGTCGGCGGCCTCCCGCTCGGCTTCCTCCTGGGCGGCGGCGAGCAGCCGGGAGCGCAGGATGCGCAGGGCCTGCTCCTTGTTCTGGAGCTGGCTCTTCTCGTTCTGGCAGGAGGCGACGACACCGGTCGGCAGGTGGGTGATGCGGACGGCCGAGTCGGTGGTGTTGACGGACTGGCCGCCGGGCCCCGAGGAGCGGTAGACGTCGATCCGCAGGTCGTTGGGGTTGATCTCGACGTCGACCTCCTCGGCCTCCGGGGTGACGAGCACGCCGGCGGCGGAGGTGTGGATGCGGCCCTGGGACTCGGTCGCGGGCACCCGCTGCACGCGGTGCACACCGCCCTCGTACTTGAGGCGGGCCCACACGCCCTGGCCGGGTTGGGTGGCCCCCTGGCCGCCCTTCGTCTTGACGGCGACCTGGACGTCCTTGTAACCGCCGAGTTCGGACTCGGTGGCGTCGATGATCTCGGTCTTCCAGCCGACCCGCTCGGCGTAGCGCAGGTACATGCGCAGCAGGTCCCCGGCGAACAGGGCCGACTCGTCGCCCCCGGCGCCGGCCTTGATCTCCAGGATGACGTCCTTGTCGTCGCTGGGGTCGCGCGGCACGAGCAGCAGCCTGAGCTTCTCGGTCAGGCCCTCGCGCTCCCGCTCCAGCTCCTTGACCTCGGCCAGGAAGTCGGGGTCGTCGGCGGCCAGCTCGCGGGCGGTGGCGATGTCCTCGCCGACGCGCTTGAAGGACCGGTACGCGGTGACGATCGGTGTGAGCTCGGCGTAGCGCTTGTTGAGCTTGCGCGCGTTCGCCTGGTTGGCGTGCACCCCAGGATCGGCGAGCTGATGCTCCAGGTGGGTGTGCTCGTCGACGAGCTCCGCGACGGCCTCGAACATCTCCGGGCTCCTGATCTGCGTGATGCTGGGTGCGGCCGGGGTCGGCTGCCGGGCGGGGGCGGGCTTCCCGGCGGGGCCCGATGGGTGCTCCACGGCCGGGGTGCGGGGCAAAGGGGCGGCGGTCGGGCCGTACTGCGGGCCGTGCCAGGAAAAAACGCCGGTCCCGACCCGCCCGTGGGCGGCCGGGAACCGGCGCAGTGGGCTCGCTACTTCTTGGCAGCGCCCTTGCCGAAGCGGGCCTCGAAGCGGGCCACGCGGCCACCGGTGTCGAGGATCTTCTGCTTGCCCGTGTAGAACGGGTGGCACTCGGAGCAGACCTCGGCGCGGATGGAACCGGCCTGGATCGTGCTGCGGGTGGTGAACGACGCGCCACAGGTGCAGCTGACCTGCGTCTCGACGTACTCGGGGTGGATGTCGCGCTTCACGGTGTCTCCTAGGATCGGGAGGGCGCCGGGTCGCCTGCGCCTGCTGCGCGGGCGTGAACCGGGGCCGACGTACCAGTCTGCCAGCACTGGCCGCATCCCCCAAAACCGGGACGGTGGACCGGATATTCCGGACGGGACCGCCCACGCCCCCGAAGACCCTCGATCGTGACGGCATGCGACCGGAACGGGTCGTGGTGTGATCGCTCCGATGACGGTTCGTACCGGGTGAGGGACCGTACGCGTTCACTCACGGGGTGGTGATCACCCGTCCGGCATCGCCCCGTCCCGCGGCCGAACCGACCGTCGCGGCGGCCGGCACCGGCCGGTCGGCCTTGAGGGCGGACCAGACCAGGGCGCCCTGGCGGGCCAGCGGCAGCACCCGGTTGGGGTCGGCCGGGTCGTAGGCCACCGGCAGGGTGATCATGTCGACGTCGTCGGCGCCGATGTTCTTCAGACCGCCCGCGAACCCGGCGAGCTTGGTGACCGAGTCGAGCTCGGAGTCGGTGGTCAGGGCGCTGGTGGCGGCGTCGGCCGCGTCGAACAGCTTCGTCGGGTTCGAGAAGAGTCCGATGCCGTCGATCCGGGCGATCAGGGACCGCAGGAACGCCTGCTGGAGCTGGATGCGCCCCAGGTCACTGCCGTCGCCCACGCCGTGCCGGGTACGGACCAGGCCGAGGGCCTGCTCGCCGTCGAGGGTGTGGGTGCCGGCCGGCAGGCGCAGTCGGCTCTTCGGGTCGTCTATCGCCCGGGTGGTGGTGATCCGTACCCCGCCCAAGGTGTCGACCAGCTTCTTGAAGCCGGTGAAGTCCACCTCCACGTAGTGGTCCATCCGGATGCCGGACATCGCCTCGACGGTCTTGACCGTGCAGGACGGGCCGCCGACCTCGTAGGCGGCGTTGAACATCTGCGAGCGGGCCGCGGGAACGGTGCCGCCCCGGCCGTCGGCGCAGGCCGGACGGTCCACGAGGGTGTCCCGGGGGATGGAGACGACGCTCGCCGAGCGGTGCCCCCGGTGCACATGGACGATCATCGCGGTGTCCGAGCGGGCGGCCCCGTCCTCGCGGCCGTAGGCGGCGTTGGCACCGGAACGCGCGTCGGAGCCGAGGACCAGCACGTCCATGGAGCCGTCGGCGCGATCGCGGGGCCGATCGGTCCCGAGCACGGCGTTGATGTCGATGCCCCGGATGTTGCCGTTCAGCTTGACGTACAGGTATCCGAGGCCGGAGCCGCCGAGGACGATCAGGCCGGCCGCCGTCCAGGCGGTGACGCGCAGCGCACGGTGGCGTCCGCCGCGGCGCCGGGGGCTGCTCCCGCCGGGCCCGGGGGCCTGGTCGTCCGTGCGCTCCTGGGGCATCGGCACCTCGGATCTCGGGCTCTGGGGTCCTCACCTCCAGGGTCGGCCCGCAGCCGGGCGTCCACCAGTCGGCCGAACCCCGCGCCCCCGGCCGCACCGGGCACGGAGGGTGACCGTGCCGGGGCGGCTCAGCTGAGGAGGTCGTACCGCTGGAAGCCGCCGCCGATCCGGATCGGGGTGGCGAAGACGCCCCACGAGGTCTTGCCGGTGCCCGGGTAGAGGAACAGGTTCCCGGCGCGCGAACGGGCCAGGAAGTCCGGCCGGCCGTCGCCCGTCACGTCCCCGGGGGCCACCAGGGCGTTGTACCCGTGCCAGTCGCGGAGGTGCCGTCGCGCCGCGAACGGTTCGGCTACCCGACCGGTGCCCGCGAGGAGGTACAGCTTGCCTTCCCGGGTGCGGGCGATCAGATCGGTCCGGCCGTCCCCGGTGAAGTCCCCGCGACCGCGCAGCGAGTTGTAGCCCCGGTAACCGTCGCCCGCGCGCACCGGGCCCGCCAGCGAACCGTCGCCGTTGCCCGGGTGCACGTACAGCGTGCCGTCCGCGGTCACGGACAGCAGGTCGGGCAGTCGGTCCCCGGTGACGTCACCGGGGACGACGAGGAATTTCCGGTCGGCCCAGCCGCGGGCGATCGTGGTGTCCCGCCAGGGTCCGTTCGCGGACGTCCGGTACCGCCAGTGCACGGCCCCGTCCGCGGCCCGCCGCAACACGAAGTCCTGCCGGCCGTCGCGGTTGAGGTCCGTCTGGAGGGCCACGTCGTACGCGCTCCACTCCCCCGGCAGGTCGGTCCGGGCGGCGAAGCCGCGGCCTTTCGACGGCAGGACGTGTGCCGCACCGCCGTCGCGCGTCCGCACGAAGACGTCGGCGCGCCCGTCCCGGTCGAGGTCGGTGTCGTCGACGCGGGGCCGGATCAGCGGCTGGTACGCGGAGACCTTGCTGAACACCTCGTAGGTGCCGGCGAGGTTGCACACCTGTTTGCCCCGGCTCATGCCCCAGGACACCACCCCGACGACCTTGTTGCCGGTGACCAGGGGGCCGCCCGAGTCACCGGGGCAGACGGTGCGCCCGGTGACGTCGTCACCCGTGCCGAGCTGGCCCGCACAGAGCATGCCGCCGTCCGTGCGGTACCCCGGGCCGAGGTTGACGCGGCACGCCGGGTCGGCGTTGAGCGGCAGGGTGACCTTCTGGAGGAGCGGCGAGATGGTGGCCTTGTCCTCGTGCGAGGTGGTCACGCCCCAGCCGTAGGCGATGGCGTTGCGCCCCGGCGCGTACAGGGCCGCATCGTCCGGTCCGGCCAGCTCCAGCGTCGTCTGGGCGACCGGGCGGGCGAGGGTCAGCAGCGCCACGTCGTGCGCGAACTCCCGCGGGTCGTACTCCGGATGGGTCCAGGTGCGGACCACGTCCACCCGCCGGGCGTCGTTGGCGACCGTGACGCTGCGGTGGGTGCCGACGGCCACCTCGCCGAAGCGGTCCCAGTCGCGTCGCTCGCCGGTGCGGGGGTCGTCCAGGCAGTGCGCCGCGGTGAGGACCTTGTTCGGTGCGACGAGGGTGCCGCCGCAGACGAAGTGCTTGCCGCCGCGTTGGCCCGGGGGCACGTACACCAGCTGCACCATCCAGGAGGCGGTGCTGTTGGTGCCGCCGATGACCCGCGGTGAGCGGGTGGCATCCGGCGAGGGGGCCGTGGGCGTGGGCGTCGGGGGTGCGGTCACCGCACCGGGCGGCGGCTTCACGACCTCGCCGGTCAGCTCCGGTGGCTCGGGCGGGCCCGCGTGCGAGGTGACGGCGAAGACTCCGCAGCCCAGTAGCGCGAGCGTGGTCGCCACGGCTGGTAGCAGCCGTCCCACCCGGCTTCGGCGCCGGCCCTCGCCCTGTCCCGTCCCCACACCAGCTCCCGCTCGTCGGTCCCCACAGCAACAGCCCGCCGATCCTACCCAGCCGGCCGTACGGGTTCGGCACCGCGCGCGCTCGATGGCTGCGTTGGCCTGCGGTGTGCTGTTCTGCTCGGTGCGCTGGGTTCCCCGCGCCCCTTGTCGGGGCGTTCAGCTTGCGGTGCGCTGTCCCGTGCGGGTGCGGGGTGGTGTTGCGCAGTTCCCCGCGCCCCCTATATCCACGGCTGCGGTCCGCTGCCCCGTGCGGGTGTGGGGTGGTTGCTCGCGCCGTTCCTCGCGCCCCTGAGGGGCGCCGCGTCTCGGCGGTGGGAGAGGAGTGCCCCGACAGGGGCGCGGGGAACGGCGCACCTGTGCTGGACAGCGGGGGTCCATCGGGACGCACACAAAGGGGCGCGGGGAACTGCGCAAACGTGCAACGCACCTGTGCCGAACAGCGCAGCCCCACCAGAACGCACCAAAGGGGCGCGGGGAACTGCGCAAACGTGCAGCGCACCTGTGCTGGACAGCGGGGGCCCACCAGGACGTACCGGAGGGGCCCGGGGAGCTGCGCGGGGAACCACAACGCACAAAGCCCCGGCACCGCACAAGGCGGTGCCGGGGCCGGAGCAGGACCGGTCAGTCGTTGCCCGAAGACGGCGTGGTCTTCTGGATCTGGAGCAGGAACTCCGCGTTGGACTTCGTCTGCTTCATCTTGTCCAGGAGCAGTTCGATCGCCTGCTGCTGGTCCAGCGCGTGCAGCACCCGACGCAGCTTCCAGACGACCCCCAACTCCTCACCGCTGAGCAGGATCTCCTCCTTGCGGGTGCCGGACGCGTCCACGTCCACCGCGGGGAAGATCCGCTTGTCGGCGAGCTTCCGGTCGAGCTTGAGCTCCATGTTGCCGGTGCCCTTGAACTCCTCGAAGATCACCTCGTCCATCCGCGAGCCGGTGTCGACCAGCGCGGTGGCCAGGATGGTCAGCGAGCCGCCGTCCTCGATGTTGCGCGCCGCGCCGAAGAACCGCTTCGGCGGGTAGAGCGCGGTCGAGTCGACACCACCGGACAGGATGCGGCCGGAGGCCGGCGCCGCGAGGTTGTAGGCGCGGCCCAGACGGGTGATGGAGTCGAGCAGCACGACCACGTCGTGACCCAGCTCGACCAGGCGCTTGGCGCGCTCGATGGCGAGTTCGGCGACGGTGGTGTGGTCCTCGGCGGGACGGTCGAAGGTCGAGGAGATGACCTCGCCCTTCACCGACCGCTGCATGTCGGTGACTTCCTCCGGACGCTCGTCGACGAGGACGACCATCAGGTGGCACTCGGGGTTGTTGTGCGTGATCGCGTTGGCGACCGCCTGCATGATCATGGTCTTGCCGGTCTTCGGCGGGGCCACGATCAGACCGCGCTGGCCCTTGCCGATCGGCGACACGAGGTCGATGATCCGCGTGGTCAGCACGCCCGGGTCGGTCTCCAGACGGAGCCGGTCCTGCGGGTAGAGCGGCGTCAGCTTGTTGAACTCCGGCCGGCCACGGCCGAGTTCGGGCGCCATGCCGTTGACGGAGTCCAGTCGGACCAGCGCGTTGAACTTCTCGCGGCGCTCGCCGTCCTTCGGCTGACGGACCGCACCGGTGATGTGGTCGCCCTTGCGCAGGCCGTTCTTGCGGACCTGGGCCAGCGACACGTACACGTCGTTGGGGCCGGGCAGGTACCCGGAGGTCCGGATGAAGGCGTAGTTGTCGAGGATGTCCAGGATGCCCGCGACGGGGATCAGGACGTCGTCCTCGTTGATCTGCGGCTCGACACCACCGATCTCGTCACGGCCACGACGACCGCGACGGTCGCGGTAGCGGCCCCGACGGCCGCGACGGCCACCGGCCTCGTCGTCGAAGTCGTCCTGCGGACCGCTGTTGACCCGGTCCTGACGCTCCTGGCGCTCCTGCCGGTCCTGGCGTTCCTGACGGCCGCCCTGCTGCTGACGCTGCTGGTTGCCGCTCTGCTGCTGGCCCTGGTCGTCGCCCTTGCCGCGGCGGTCACGGTCGCGGTCGCGGTCGCGGCCCCGGCGGTCCCGGCGGCCCCCGCGGCCCTCGGCCCCGTCCGCACCGCTGTCGCCGCCCTTGTCGGCGGACGGCTCGGACTTGGCCTCGGCGGTGACGGTCTCGGGGCTCTGCGCCTCGGCGGTGGCGCGGCGCCTGCGGCGCTCGACGACGGGGGTGTCGTCGCTGGCGGGCTGACCGGGGATCTCGATCTGCTGCTGGGCGACGGCCTTGCGGGCGGGCGCCTCGGCGGTGGTCTTCGCGGACGCGGCGGCGGGCTCGGCGGCCGTACGGTCGGGCTGCGCCTCGGACTTGTCGGCCCGGGCGTCGGCGGCGGTGTCCTCACCGGTGCGGGCCTTGGAGGTGGCGCGGCGCTTCGGCTTGGTCTCGGCGGGGGCGTCAGCGCCCTTCCCCGGCGCGCCGGCACCGGCCTGGGCCTCCTTGATGACCTCGATCAGCTGGCTCTTGCGCATCCGCGCGGTGCCCCTGATGCCGAGGCCGGAGGCGACCTGCTGGAGTTCGGCCAGCACCATGCCCTCAAGGCCGGTGCCGCGACGGCGCCGCCCCGCAGAAGCACCGGTTGCGGACGCGGCGGAGGCGTCCGTGGCGGGCGCGGCAGCGGTGTCGACCGTGCTGTCGGCGCTCACGCCCATCAGATCGGTGGTGTCGCTCACGAAGGGTCCTTCCCTGGAGCGGGCGTCGGCCTGTCTGGCTCGGCGACCGGTTGTGCTGTCCGGCGTTGGTCCTTGTGGTGTGGACCGCGCCGGGGCGGTGGTCCGCCCAAAGCGGCGGAGGAGATTGCTGATGAGTGGCGCTCCCCTGAGCCGTGCCACGGAATTGCAGTGCCGCGCGGCTGGGTCGAGCCGGTTCCGGAGCGTTTAACGCAGACCGTTGCGTGCAGTGCACGTAACGGCTTGGGGGGCTCCCGGAAGAATGGTTGTCCCGGACGGGGACACGAAGCACCTCGTCATGGTGGGGTCGGGTGCAGACTTGAGATTAACACTACCGGACCCAACAAACATTCCCCCTCTCCACATCCGGCAAGCCGGTGTCAGTGCGCAAGCGGCAGCACGCTCGCTCCCGCTTCATCCAGCGCGAGTCGGTTCGCGGCCCACCCCTCGCCGGCCAGTCGGGCGACCTTGTCGGCGACCTCGCCGTCGGCCAGCGCCAGGACCGTGGGACCGGCGCCGGAGATCACCGCGGGGATGCCGTCCGCGCGCAGCCGCTCGACCAGGGCGGCGCTCTCCGGCATCGCCGGGGCGCGGTACTCCTGGTGCAGACGGTCCTCGGTGGCGGGCAGCAGCAGCTCGGGGCGCCTGGTCAGGGCCTCGACGAGGAGTGCGGCCCGGCCCGCGTTGGCGGCGGCGTCCACGTGCGGGACGGTGCGCGGCAGCAGTCCGCGGGCGGTTTCGGTGAGGACGGGCTTCCCGGGGACGAAAACCACCGGAACGATGGAATCGGCCGCGTCCATCCTGATCGCACGGGCCGCGCCGCCGTCCATCCAGGACAGCGTGAAACCGCCGAGCAGGCACGCGGCGACGTTGTCGGGGTGGCCCTCGATCTCGGTGGCGAGTTCCAGTAGGGCGTCGTCGTCGAGCTTGCTGTCGCCGCCTATGGTCACGGCCCGGGCGGCGACGATCCCGGCGCAGATCGCGGCGGACGAGGAACCGAGGCCCCGACCGTGCGGAATGCGGTTGGCGCAGACGACTTCCAGGCCGCGCGGCTGGCCCCCGAGCAGGTCGAACGCGGTGCGCATCGAGCGCACGAGCAGATGGCTCTCGTCGCGGGGGAGGGTCTCGCCGCCCTCGCCGGCGATGTCCACGTGCAGCCCGGAATCGGCCACCCGGACGACGACGTCGTCATAGAGCCCCAGCGAGAGGCCCAGGGCGTCGAAGCCCGGACCGAGATTGGCGCTGGTGGCGGGGACGCGCACCCGGACGGCGGCGGCGCGGAAAGCGGGACCGGCCATCGCTCGACGACTCTCCTTGAACTGCTGGATTCTCAACAACGTGCAGGAACACCCTCTGGCCGCGTGGGGCGGCGCCGCGGCATATGCGGCGGACGGGTTCGGTACAGCCTATCGAAGGAAGGTTCCGTCGCGACATAGGGCGCACGGGAGGCGCACGATGCGTGTCGCAAGCCCCCCATGCATCCCCGAACCGGTGTAACCCGACGGTCGGTGCAGATCGCGCTCTGCCGCGACCGGGGCACGGGGACGCGGCGGGTGCACCTGGGCGCCACGGGGGGCGGAAATCCGGCGGGAACCCGCCGCGCACCGCCGTCCGGATCGATGTCACGACCGTTCGACGGGCCCGTAGCCACGGCCGCACCGGTGAGCGCCCCCCCTCTGTACGGGACGGGGTGCTCACCGCCGACCACCGCCGTGGCGGCGGGGCTACGGCCGTGGCGTCGGAGCTCGCTCAGACCAGGCCGAGGCGCTGGGCCGCGATTTCCGCGTCGACGGGGACGGTCACCGGCTGCGGGGCTCCGGCGACGGCCCAGTCCGGGTCCTTGAGGCCGTTCCCGGTCACCGTGCAGACGATGGTCTGCCCCGGGTCGACCTTGCCCTGCTCGGCGGCCTTCAGCAGGCCGGCGACCGAAGCGGCGGAGGCGGGCTCCACGAACACGCCCTCGCGCGAGGCCAACAGCTTGTAGGCGCGCAGGATCTCACGGTCCGTCACCTCGTCGATGAACCCGCCGGACTCCCGCTGCGCGGCGAGCGCGAGCTGCCAGGAGGCCGGGTTCCCGATCCGGATGGCGGTGGCGATGGTCGAGGGGTCCTTGACGATCTCGCCGCGCACGATGGGCGCGGAGCCGGACGCCTGGAACCCCCACATGCGGGGCGTCCGGGTCGACGGACCGTCGGCGGCGTACTCCCCGTACCCCTTCCAGTACGCGGTGATGTTCCCGGCGTTGCCGACCGGCAGCACATGGATGTCGGGGGCGTCACCGAGGGCGTCGACGATCTCGAAGGCCGCGGTCTTCTGACCCTCGATGCGTACCGGGTTGACCGAATTGACCAGGGCCACCGGGTAGTTGTCGGACAGCGCCCGCGCCAGCCTGAGGCAGTCGTCGAAGTTCCCGTCGACCTGGAGGATCTTCGCCCCGTGCACCAGGGCCTGCCCCATCTTGCCGAGGGCGATCTTGCCGCGCGGCACGAGCACCGCGCTGACCATGCCGGCGCGCACGGCGTAGGCCGCCGCGGAGGCGGAGGTGTTGCCGGTGGAGGCGCAGATGACGGCCTGCGCACCCTCCTCCTTGGCCCGGGTGATCGCCATGGTCATGCCACGGTCCTTGAAGGACCCGGTCGGGTTGGCGCCCTCGACCTTGAGGTGCACCGAACAGCCCGTGCGCTCGGAGAGCAGCTGCGCCGGGACGAGCGGCGTGCCGCCCTCGCGGAGCGACACCACCTGCGTGTTCTCCGTGACCGGCAGTCGGTCCCGGTACTCCTCGATGATTCCGCGCCACTGGTGGGTCATTGCTGCTTACTCTCCTTCAACCCGCATGATGCTGGCGACACCCCGCACGGTGTCGAGTCGACGCAGCACCTCGACGGTGCCGCTGAGGGCGGCGTCGGGCGCGCGATGGGTGACGACGACGAGGGAGGCGTCCCCGTCCCCGTCGGGCCGTCCGTGCTGACGGACGGTGTCGATGGACACGCCGTGCTCGGCGAAGACCGTCGCGACCTGGGCGAGGACGCCCGGCTTGTCGGCCACGTCGAGGCTGATGTGGTACCGCGTGACGACGTCTCCCATCGGGCTGACGGGAAGGCGCGTGTACGCGGACTCGCCGGGGCCGGTGGCCTCGCCGAGCTTGTTGCGGCAGACGGCGACGAGGTCGCCGAGCACGGCCGACGCGGTGGGCGCGCCACCCGCACCGGGACCGTAGAACATCAGCTGGCCGGCGGCTTCGGACTCCACGAAGACCGCGTTGTACGCGCCGCGCACGGAGGCCAGCGGATGGCTGAGCGGGATCATCGCGGGGTGCACCCGCGCGGTGACGGAACCCCCGTCGGCGGCGCGCTCGCAGATGGCGAGCAGCTTGATGGTGCAGCCCATCTGGGTGGCGGACGCGAAGTCGGCGGCGGTCACCTCGGTCATGCCCTCGCGGTACACGTCGTCGAGGCGGACCCGGGTGTGGAAGGCGATCCCGGCGAGGATGGCGGCCTTGGCCGCGGCGTCGAAGCCCTCGACGTCGGCGGTCGGGTCGGCCTCCGCGTAGCCGAGCGCGGTGGCCTCGTCGAGGGCCTCCTGGTAGCCGGCGCCGGTGGAGTCCATCTTGTCGAGGATGAAGTTGGTGGTGCCGTTGACGATGCCGAGCACCCGGTTGACCTTGTCGCCGGCGAGCGACTCGCGCAGCGGCCGGATCAGCGGGATCGCCCCGGCGACGGCAGCCTCGTAGTAGAGGTCACGGCCGTGCTTCTCGGCGGCGGCGTGCAGGGCGGCGCCGTCCTGGGCGAGCAGCGCCTTGTTCGCGGAGACCACGGACGCACCGTGCTCGAAGGCGTTCAGGATCAGCGTGCGGGCGGGCTCGATGCCGCCGATGACCTCGATGGCGACGTCGATGTCACCGCGTTTGACCAGGGCGGTGGCATCGGTGGTGACCAGCGCGGGATCGATCCCGGCACGGACCTTGGAGGGCCGACGGACGGCGACACCGGCGAGCTCCACGGGAGCGCCGATCCGGGCCGCGAGGTCGTCGGCGTGCGTCGTCATGATGCGCGCCACCTCTGAGCCGACTACCCCACAGCCCAGCAGCGCCACCTTCAGCGGACGCGTACGCATCATCCGACCTCGCTTCTCGTACTTCTACGGTTGGTCCAGTCTCACTCACCGGACGGGAGTTTCTGCCCGTTGTCCGTATCATGAGACATCAATTTCACGGGACGCGGCACCCCGGACGCAGATCTTTCGGCGTCCGGGGCACCGCACCCCGCCGGTGGTGACCGACGTCACGCACCACCGGACTCCGGGCGCGGCCCGTCAGCCGACGTCGAGCCGCAGCAGGTCCTCCTCCGTCTCCCGGCGGACGATCACCCGCGCCGCACCGTCCGCGACGGCGACGACCGGCGGGCGGAGCACGTGGTTGTAGTTGCTGGCCATGGACCGGCAGTAGGCGCCGGTGGCCGGCACGGCGATGAGGTCGCCGGGCGCGAGGTCGGCGGGCAGGAACGCGTCCCGCACGACGATGTCGCCGCTCTCGCAGTGCTTGCCGACGACCCGCGACAGCATCGGTTCGGCGTCGGACGTCCGGGACACCAGCGACACGCTGTACTCGGCGTCGTACAGCGCGGTGCGGATGTTGTCCGACATGCCGCCGTCCACGGAGACGTAGGTGCGCAGCCCGTCGAGCGGCTTGATCGTGCCGACCTCGTACAGGGTGAACGCCGTGGGGCCGGCGATCGCACGGCCCGGCTCGACGGAGATCCTGGGCGTGCGCAGCGCGGCCGCCTCGCACTCGCGGCCGACGATCTCGCGCAGCGCCCCGGCGATCTCGTGCGGCTCGCGGGGGTCGTCGGCGGACGTGTACGCGATGCCGAGCCCGCCGCCGAGGTCGATCTCGGGCAGTTCGACGCCGTGCTCGTCGCGCACCGCGGCGAGCAGTTGGACCACCCGGCGGGCCGCGACCTCGAAGCCGGCCATGTCGAAGATCTGCGATCCGATGTGCGAGTGGATGCCGACGAGTTCGAGCCCGTCGAGCTTGAGCACCCGTCGCACGGCCTCGGCGGCCTGACCGCCGGCCAGCGCGATGCCGAACTTCTGGTCCTCGTGGGCGGTGGCGATGAACTCGTGGGTGTGGGCCTCGACCCCGACGGTGACCCGGATCTGCACCCGCTGGCGCACCCCGAGCCGGTCGGCGGTGTGCGCGACCCGCACGATCTCCGCGAAGGAGTCGAGGACGATCCGGCCCACCCCGGCGGTGATCGCCCGTTCGATCTCCTCGACCGACTTGTTGTTGCCGTGGAAGGCGATGCGCTCGGCGGGCATCCCCGCGGACAGGGCGGTGGCGAGCTCGCCGCCCGAACACACGTCGAGGTTCAGCCCCTCCTCGTGGAGCCAGCGCACGACGGCCCGGGACAGGAACGCCTTGCCCGCGTAGAACACGTCGGCGTCGGCGCCGAAGGCGTCCCGCCAGGCCCGCGCACGGGCCCGGAAGTCGCTCTCGTCCAGCACGTAGGCGGGGGTCCCGAACTCCTCGGCCAGCCGGGTGACCGGGAGCCCGCCGACGGTCAGCACCCCGTCCGCGTCCCGCTCGACGGTACGGGCCCACACCTTGCCGTCGACGGCGTTCAGGTCAGTGGGCGGGGCGGCGTAGTGGCCCTCGGGGAGGACGTCGGCGTGACGGGGCCCGGCGGGGTGGGCGGAACGGCTCATGTCTGCGTGGCTTCTCTCAGATCTCAGAGGTGTTCGGGTGCATCGATGCCGAGCAGGGTGAGGCCACCGGCGAGCACCGTCCCGGCGGCTTCGGCGAGCGCGAGCCGGGCCCGGTGGGCGGCCGAGGGTTTCTCGTCCCCGACGGGCAGCACCGGGCACTCGGCCTGGAACCGCAGGAAGCCGTCGGCGAGGTCCACGAGGTGCCGTGCGAGGCGATCGGGCGAGCGGTGTCCGGCGGCGGCGGTGAGGACACGTGGGTAGGACGCCAGCGAGTCGCTCAGCGCCCGCGCGGCAGGAGCGTCCGCGCTGGCCCACTCCCCCGGTTCGGCGGAGAACCCCAGGTCACGGGCGTTGCGCCGCAGGGCGTGCGTACGGGCGTGGGCGTACTGGACCCGGAACAGCGGATTGCCCTCGCGGCGCGACAGGTGGTCGGCGGGGTCCCTCGGCACATCGTGCGGGGCGGGGTGCAGCAAGGCCCACCGCAGGGCGGCGACGGCGGGCAGGTCCCCGGCCGCGGGCTCCCGGACCCCGTGGGCGGGCACGGGGCGCAGCACGGTGCCCGTGGTCGCGCGGACGGTTCGGACGCCCTGACTGGCGAGGAGCCGTTCCACCGTCTCGGCGACGATGCGGGCCCGGAGCTCGTCCGGGACGGCGAGCTCGACGGCCGGCTCGGTGGGGGCGCCGGGAGTGCGGGGGGTACGGGGGGTGCCGCTCCGTGGCTCGACGTGTCCGTAGCGCTCGCCCTCGGCCAGGACGCGGGCGACGAGGTCGCGGTCACCGTCGCCGTGCGCGGTGCGGTCGAGGGTGAGGTTCAGGAACCCCGGCCCGGTGATCTCGACCCGGGCGACGCCGTGTTCGTCCAGCAGGCGTCGGCGGATGACCTCGGCGACCTGGGGCGCGGGGCGGCCGGCCGGCCGGGCGAGTTGGAGGGCGACGTTCGTGGCGTAGTCGCCGCTGCCGCCGGGCCGGGACGGTTCGACCACGACCCGCCCGGGCAGCGCCTCCCCGTCGACGGCCAGTTCCCCGGCGTCCACGGCGCACCGCACGGCGTGCAGCACGGTTCGGGACAGCTCGACGGGGGTCACGCGACCAGGGTAGGGGAGGTGGACGCGCGCACGCTCAGGGGTTTCGGGGTGTGGGACGGCACGGTCGTGGGGTGCGTGACGCAAGGTGGCCGTGGGGCCATCGGGTGCGGGCCCCGGACGGTCGCGGGGTGTGGATGGCCCGCCGTGGCGTGCCCGCGCCGGGTCGTTACTCGTGTTCTCCGCCGACGGGGGCGGGTTCGGGCTCCTCGGGTTCGGCGTCCCGCTCCGGCGCGGGTCCGTGGTCCCGGCCGAGCAGGCTCCGGACGATGCCGACGAGCTCGCCGGGCTCGAACGGTTTGGAGAGGAAGGCGTCGACCCCCGCGTCGAGGCCGCTCTCCACCTCGTGCGGGGTGCAGGCGCTGACGATCATGAGCGGGAGCTGCGCGGTACGGGGGTCCGCCCGCAACCTGGCCGCGGTCCGCAAGCCGTCGAGACGGGGCATCACCACGTCCAGGGTGATCACGTCGGGGCGCACCTCGTGCACGATGTCCAGGCATTCGGCACCATCAGCCGCGGTCACGACCTCGAACCCCTCCAGTTCGAGATTGACCCTGATCAGCTGCCGGATGACCTTGTTGTCGTCCACAACAAGCACCCGGCCCGAGGCGCCTGGCACATGTCGAGAGTAGGTCGGCGACGACGGTCGCGTCCGGCTTTTCCCCACTTCCACCCCACCGGGGTACACGATCCCGTCCACGGGCCCTCCGCGACCCCTGCCGGGGCACCGAAACCCGTTCAGGACCACCCGGCCTGAGCTGGTAGGGTTCTACCCGTCGCCGCCACTACGGCAAGCGACATCGCCCCCGTAGCTCAGGGGATAGAGCAACGGCCTCCGGAGCCGTGTGCGCAGGTTCGAATCCTGCCGGGGGCACTCGCCAGTCGGTCAGCATCGTTTATCGCTGACCAGCGCGAATGCCGACGAAAAAGGGCGGGAGTCAGTCTCACTGACTCCCGCCCTTTCTCACTGTCTCTCACTGTTCGCGACACACCTCCGACACACTCACCCGGCCGTGTCGCCTTCCTCCTCCAACGCCTTGGCGATCTTCGCGCAGGGTGCCGTTGCGTACTCCCCGTCGGCACGGCAAGTCGATCGCCCGTGTGCACTTGCGCCCCAGCCCCCACCGGGAGTTCCGGCCCGGCTCCGATGATCAGTGGGGCGGGCGCCCGTGGTAGATTCTGGCGATGTTCGAAAGTGGGGACTCGGCTCGCGGTTCCACGTCCAGCTCGATGCAGAGCATGCACCGGGCCATGCAGATGCTGGAGTACCTCGCCGAGAAGCCGATGCGGGCCTCGGAGCTCGCCGAACGCACCTCCTCGAAGTGGGCGACCGCGCACCGCACCCTCGTGTACCTCCGTGAGCACGGATTCGTGCACCGCGACGAGGCGACCGGGTTGCACTACGTGGGTCGGCGACTGTTCGCGATCGGGTCGTCGTACCTGAACGAACATCCGCTCTTCCACACGGGTGAGCCCCTGATGCGGACCGCGGCCGACCGCGTGGGCGGCTTCGTCCAGATCGCCGAACGGGAAGCGTACGCCTCGATCGCGATCGCGAGCGTCGAGCCGCGGGTTCCGATTCCCGGCCTCTCGTACGCGAACACCTACCGCCCGTACCCGCTGCACATCGGTGCGCGCGGACTGGTCCTCCTGGCCTTCGCGCCGGACGACTTCTGCGCCGCCTACGTGGACCACTTCACGTCCGTCGAGGACGAGACGGCCATCACCGACGCGGCCGAACTGCTCGGGGTGCTCGAAGAGGTGCGGAGTGCCGCAGTGGTGACCACCGATCCGGACATCGCCGCGGCGACGACGGCGACCGCCGCTCCGGTGCGCAACGCCGCAGGGGTCGTCGTGGGGTCGGCGTCCCTCATCACCGCACGCACGGACGGACCCGCGCCCGCGGAGGTTCGTGACGTCGTGCTCGGTCTGGCCGCCTCGCTGTCCCAACTGCTCGGGTGGCGGGGCAAGATCGCATCCCGGTAGCGGGGCGGGCGAGCACCGCGACGCCCGTGCGCCCGGAGGGCACGTCACCCTCCGGGCGTCTGCGGTCGGCCGCGGTGTTCGTGTCCGTCGTCGGTCAGGGGGCGGGCGGCCACGGGGCGTTCGCGGCCACCTGTGCGCGATGGCGGACCAGGGCCCGCGGCGCGTCCACGGCCACGGCGGCGGTGATCCGTCCGTCCCTGGTGTACACGGCGACCAGACCGGACTCCCCCGGTTCGCCGGCGAGGACGTGGACCCGGTCGTCCGGGGCGGGCGCCCCCACCAGTTGCATCCGGGTGCCGAACTGGTCGGTCCAGAAGGAAGGCAGCTCGTCGAGCCGGGCCGCCGCGGCGGACCCGTTGCTCACCGCGCCGGCGACGATGTTCTCGGCGACCACGGTCGCCTGGAGGCCGACGTGGTTCCAGTGTTCGGACCGTACGGGGCCGCCGTGGCGGGGGGAGTACCAGCGGGCCGCGTCCCCGAGGGCGAACACACCGGGAACGTCGGTCCGGCCGGCGTCGTCGCACAGCACACCGTGGTCCACCGCGACGCCCGAGCCCTCCAGCCACCCCGTCTCGGGGACGCCGCCGAACCCGACGACCACCAGGTCCGCGTTCAGGACCCGGCCGTCGGTCAGCCGCACCCCCCGGACCTGGTCGTCCCCGACCAGCCCGTCGACGCCGGTCCCGAGTGCGAAGACGGTGCCCCGGGCCCGGTGCAGTCGGGTGAAGTGGTCGCCGACCACGCGTCCCAGCACGGCGTGCATCGGCACGGGCTGGACGTCGACCACCGTCACCTTGCGGCCGAGTTCCCGTGCGGCGGCGGCGACCTCGCAGCCGATGAAGCCCGCCCCCAGGACGACCACGTCCTTCGCGTCGGCCAGCGCGGCGCGCAGCGCGAGGCCGTCCCCGAGGCTGCGCAGGCAGTGGACCCCCTGCAGGTCGGACGGGAAGCGGGGCCGGCGGGCGGCGGAACCCGTGGCGATCACGACGACGTCCGCGGCCAGGGACGATCCGTCGTCGACGGTGACGGTCGCGCTCCCCTCGCCCGTGCGCAGCCCGGTGGCACGGCGGCCCGTGCGCAGGTCGAGCGCGAGTCCGGCGATCTCGTCCTCGGTCGCCAGGTAGAGGGACTCGGGTTCGGCGCGGCCGGTCAGCAGGTCCTTGGACAGTTGGGTGCGGTCGTAGTGGGCGCGGGTGCGCTCCGCCCCGATCAGGGTGACCCGTCCGTCGTAGCCGAGCCGGCGCAGTTCCTGGGCGAGCGACATCCCGCCCAGGGAGGCACCGACGATCGTCACGTGCTCGGTACGGGACATCAGCCGGTCACCTGGAGCGCACGGGCCGGGCAGGAGCGCACCGCACGTTCGGTCCTGGCGCGCAGTTCCTCCGGCGGTTCCTCGTCGAGCACGACGACCCGGTTGTCGTCCTCGTCCAGATCGAACACGGTCGGGGCTTCGAGCATGCAACTGCCGTACCCACGGCACTTGGTGAGATGGGCGGTCACTTTCATGGCAGTACCTCTGGATCGTGGATGGTGCCGGGACGCCGGCGGTTTCGGGAGGGGGCACGGCCTCGTCAGGCGACGAGATAGCCGCCGTCGATCGGCAGGACGGCGCCGGTGATGTAGCGGGAGCGCTCGTCGGCGAGGAAGACGATCCCGTCCGCGACCTCGTCGACCGTGCCGGGGCGCCGCATCGGGATCGTGCCGCCGACGGGGGCCGGTTCGTCCGGGACCGCGCCGGGCCGGGCCGACCCGGCGCGCAGGGCGGTCGCGCTGGTCTCGAAGAGCCGGGTCGGGATCCAGCCGGGGGCGACCGCGTTGACACGGACGCCCTGGGCCGCGACCTCGGCGGCCACCTTCAGGGTCAGGCCCACCACCGCGTGCTTGGAGGCGATGTAGGCGGCTCCGCCGCCCCGGGGAACGAGTCCCGCCGACGAGGCCACGGTGATGATGCTGCCGCGACCCCGACCGGTCAGGGCGGGCAGCACGGCCCGCAGTACGTTGGCCGTGCCCCGGACGTTCACGCGGAGCACCAACTCCCATGTTTCGTCGGGTAGTTCGGTGAAGGGCTGGTTCTGGTCGAAGATGCCGGCCGCGTGCACGACGACGTCCAGCGGCCCCAGGTCGTGTTCGGCGGCGCGCACCGCGTCGGCGACCGCGGACCCGTCCGTGACGTCCGTGCGGTAGGCCATGGCCGTCCCGCCGGTGGAGCGGATGTCGTCGGCGGTCTGGTGCGCGCCGGGGCCGGACAGGTCGCAGGCCGCGACGGCGTACCCGGCCCGGCCGAGGGCTCGGGCGGTCGCGGCGCCGATCCCGCTGGCGGCTCCGGTGACCAGGGCCGCGCGCCGGCCGGCGGCGGGGGCGCTCATGAGCCGGCCGGCTTCTTGACCCGCAGCAGGTCGACTTCGAGGCCGGTGCCGGCGGTGCGGGCGTGCTCGTACACCAGGCGGGCCGCGACGAGGTCCTGGAGCGCGGTGCCGACGGACTTGTAGACCGCGATGTCCGCCGGGTCCGCCCGGTGCGCCCCGTCCGCGGTGAGTTCGGCGAGCGACCTCAGCTTGCCGTCCAGGACCCCGGCTTCGTCGGCGGCGATCAGGTCACCGGACTCCCCGCGCGCCTGCGCGGGTGCGTCGCTGACGACGAGGCCGGCGCGGTCGATCACGTCGACGTCGAGTTCCCGCAGCTCCGGCATGGTGGAGCCGATCGACAGCACGGTCGCGCCGGGGCCGAGCCACTGTCCGCGCAGGGCCACCCGCCCGGTACCCATGCCGGTGTTGGTCGCCACGACCACCACCGGAGCCGCGGCCGCCCGTTCGGCACTGTCCACCGGGACGACGGGGATCCCCAACTGCTCGGCCATCCGTTCGGCGAATCGCTTCCGGCGTTCGGCGTTCGGGCTGAACACCGACACGGCGGTGACGTCGAGGGCCGCACAGGTGCCAGCGAGGTTGGTCTCCGCCTCCAGTCCGGAGCCGATCAGTCCGACCTCGACCGGGCCGCGCGGACCGAGCAGGCCCGCTGCCACGCCGGTCGCCGCGCCGGTCCGGGCCGCGGTCAGGAAGGCTCCGTCGAGTTGGGCCAGCAGTTCGCCCGAGCGCTCGTCGTACAGGCCGATCAGGTACTGGACGCCGCCGGCGCTGACTTGGTTGAAGACCTTGAAGCCCATGAGCCCGGCGCCGCCGACGACGGCCGGCATGAGGCGGAAGAAGCCGGGCCCGGCGGCGAGGTTGACGCGGTCGGGGAGTTGTACGGAGCCTGCGGCTTCGATGCGGTAGCCGTCGCGCAGTGCGTCGACGAGCCGGTCCATCCGCAGACAGTTCCGGACCTCGTCGTCAGTCAGGAGGAGCATCCTGGGTGTCCTTCTCGGTAGCGGTGGTGGGAGCGGTCGGGGCGGCGCGCCGGGGCGGGCGGGCGCGCCGGGGGCGGGTCACCGGGGGGCGGGGCCGGCCGCGGGCCCGAAGGGCTGGTCGAGGAACTGGGAGAACACGTCGGGTGACTGCCAGCTGAGGCTTTCGAGGGCGAGCGGGTCGAGCCGGACGTGGAAGCCCAGTCGCAGCGACCGGATCTCGACCCGGTGGCCGTTGCGGGTCCGCACCTTGCTGATGCGTACGGCCGTGAACTCGTTGACCACCGTGAACTCCGTCTCGACGACGTCCTCCGCGTCGCCCGGGAGGCCGCCGGCCCCGGGGACCTGCGGGGTCATTCAGATCACCATCCGCAGGTGCGGCAGCCGGACGACGCTCTCGTCCAGGACGACGGTGCGGCTCACCAGCCCCCAACCGTCGGGGCGACGGCGCACCACGTCACAGCGGCCCGCGGGGGCGAGGACGGCGGGGTGCGACTGGTGCGTGACGCTGATCAGCACGTTGCTGGTGACGAGGAACTCGCCGTCCCGCTCGCCGGGTTCCGCCACCACGTTGGTGACGAACCGCCGGATGCGGTGGAGCGGGACCTCGCCCCAGGCGAAGTCGATGTGCTCCGGTTCGAAGCGGCGGGCCCACAGGGACGCCAGTGACTCCCGCGACTCGTCGACCAGGTAGGCCCCGGGGACGTTCGGCGGCAGGGCGGGATCGTCGCGGGTGACCGTGACGGGGACGCGGTAGACGAACTCCTCCTCCAGCAGCGGCAGCCACTGGGGGTAGGCGTACGCGTCCAGCAGCCGGGCCTCGACGTCGAAGAAGTGGCGCAGCGCGTCCGAGGTCCCGGGGTCGGGCGTCCGGCCGTGCGGGAGGTGCCGGGCGAGTGCGTTCATCGGGCCGTCCTCCGTCCCGCCCCGGTGGAGGCGAACGAGGTGTCGTTCATCAGCTCCGCCCAGCGGCGGTACAGCTCGCGCTGGTTGGTCTCGGAGTGGTCGATGTCGTAGACGTCGCCGGGCCAGGACTTCTCGGTGTCCTTGGGTGCTGCGAGGCCGCCCTCGTAGACGAAGTCCTCGGTCTGTGACACGGCGCCCCGGCTCATGTCCGCGACGCTGGTCCAGTTCTGGAGGTCGTCCGTGTCGAAGATGCCCGCCAGGCCGACCATGCGCAGGTTCGCCCGCAGGGAATGGGTGCGCTGCTGTTCGTCGTACCACTGCGGGACGAGCGCCCAGAGCATCAGCTCGCAGTGCATGCTGTCGAGGGGCCGCCACACGCGGAACTGCACGTAGGACACGGCCGGGGTGTCGTCGCCCGAGGTGAGGGCGGCGGCGTCGATGAGCGACAGGTTGGGGAAGACGTTCCCGTGGAGCACCGAGAGCCGTGACATCAGGTCGACCTGTCCGGCGTCCAGGCCCTCGGCCATCGTCTGCCACTTCTCGGACGGGTAGCCGAGGAAGACCGGCTCCGTCCCGGGCAGGTCGTAGTGCTGCACGCGGAAGGTGTGGCCGTTGCCGGCGACGATGCACCGTCCGCGCATGTCGGCCATCGACACCCCTTCGAGCTGGGGGAACGCGTCGGTGTTGAGGTAGGTGCCCAGCTCGATCGGGCTCTGGTGGGTGGTCGCCAGGTGGTAGCCGTCGCCGGCGAAGTTCTCCGATCCGAGCTTCCAGTTGGTACGGACGCGGGCGCGGGCGGGCGGGCCCGCCGCGACCAGGTCCCCGCCCTTGTCGAGGACCCCGCGCAGGTACCAGGCGGCGGGGCCCAGCTCTTCGGCCAGGGGCGGGGCGTCCGGGTTCCAGCTGGCGAACACCAGGCCGTGGAAGGTGTCCACGTGGGGGACGCGCACCAGGCCGAACGCGGACTTGTCGAAGGACGCGTCGAAGACCTGTTTGCGTTCCGGGACGCCCTTGAGGTCACCGGAGTTGGCGAAGGTCCAGCCGTGGTAACTGCACCGGAAGTGCGAGGAGTTGCCGAGGTCGGCCCGGCACAGCTGGGTGCCCCGGTGGGTGCACGAGTTGAGGAACGCCCGGATCTCCCCGCGCTCGTCGCGGGTCACGATGACGTCCTCACCGCCCAGGTTCCTGGTGACGTAGTCGCCGGGGCGGGCGATCTCGCTCTCGTGGGCGACGAAGAGCCAACATCGCCGGAAGATCCGCTCCATCTCCAGGTGGAACGCGTCGTCGCCCCAGTACGACTGTCGGCTCACACGGGTTTCGGTCTTTCCTGCCTCGTTCATCCGCAGACTCCTGTCTCCGAGCAGGCAATATCCGCACAGTGGACATCATGTCCACTAAGTGGGTGCGGTGAAGCTACAACCGGGAAAACCGGGTGTCAATGCCCCCGGAAGCATCGAAAAACGTCCGACTCGCCCCGCCCGCCGTCACCTTCGAGAAGGGCGTGCGCGACCCATTGACCGACCCGGACGGGATTGCTAGCCTCCGCCACTATCCACTAAGCGGTCACGTCATCCACTATCTGGATATCAGACGTTCGGTCCGCTTCTGACGCGCCGAGGCCCGCTGCCCGCCGCGTCCCGACCCGCGTCGGTCCGTCGTGATCGACGTCCATCCCGTCGAACGGAGATCCGTCCATGAGCTACTCGCGTCTGGAAGCCCGCGCCTGGGCCTGGGAGAACATGAAGGGCATCTGCGGATGCCTGATGCCGACGTTCACCAGCGATCTGACCGAGATCAACGAACGCGCCGTCCGCCACGACATCGCCCTGGAGAAGGAACTCGGGATGTCCTCCGCGCTGATCGTCGCGGAGTGCGGCACCACCTTCGAGGAACTGATCCGCGTCACCGAGATCGCCGTCGACGAGGCCGGGGACGGCCTCCAGACCGTCGTCCACGCCGCGCTGCCGACCCTCCAGGACAACATCCGCCTGGTCCAGGAGTCGGAGAAGCGCGGGGCGACCTTCGTTCTCCTCTCCTACCCGCTCACCTTCTATCCGCAGAGCGAGCAGGAGGTCTTCGACTACACCAAGGCCGTCGCCGACAGCACCAACCTCGGGGTCATCGTCTTCGCGATGCACCTGTGGAACTTCCGCCGGCTGCACCCGAGCCACTTCTCGCCGCAGCTGATCGGCCGGATGATCGACGAGATCCCCAACGTCGTCGCGGTGAAGAGCGAGGTCGGCGGCCCCGGGGTCGGCGGCATCGCGGAGATCTTCCACAAGTACCGCGACCAGGTCATCGTCATGGACCCGATCGAATCCAACTCCCCGGCCTGGCACTCGATGTACGGGATGCAGTGGATGGGCACCTCGAACTACGAGGCGTACGGCCCCTGGGTGGCGCGTTACTTCGACCTGCTGCGCGCGGGCAAGTTCGACGAGGCGATGGAGATCTACTGGCGGATCCACCCGGTGCGGGAAGCCGACTCCGCGGTGGTCGGCCAGGCCGTGGCGGGCACTGCGATGGTCCACCGCTACCTGTGGAAGTACCAGGGATGGCTCAACGGGTTCAACGGCGGCCCCATGCGCGCACCGCTGTCCCGCATCAACGACGGCCAGATGGCGCAGCTGCGCGCCGCCGCCGTGGCCGGCGGTCTGGACGTCACCGACTCCCCGGACCACGAGTTCTTCCTCGGCCGCAACCCGGCCTGATGCCGCCTCCCCGCCCGCAGAGCGAAGGACCTTCGATGACGACGTCCACCGAACCGCTGTTCTCCGATCTCATCATCGGCGCGGCGCCGCCCGGCCGCCCGCGCGACACCATCGACGTCCGCGACCCGTCCTCGGGGAAGCTGCTCGGCCGCGTGCCGGACGGCAGCGCCGAGGACGGCCTGGCCGCGGTCCGGGCCGCCGCCGAGGCGTTCGACTCCTGGCGTGCGACCAGCCCCCGGCACCGGGCCGAGGTCCTGCGGCGCTGCTGGGAACTGATGACCGAGCGCACCGACGAGATCGCCCGGCTCATCTCGGCGGAGAACGGCAAGACCCTCGCCGACGCCCGGGGCGAGGTCACCTACGCCGCGGAGTTCTTCCGCTGGTACGCCGAGGAGGCGGTCCGGGCCGTCGGCCAGCTCGGCGTCTCGCCCGGCGGCGCCAACCGGATCGTGGTGACCTACGAGCCCATCGGCGTCGCCGTGCTGGTCACCCCGTGGAACTTCCCCGCCGCCATGGCCACCCGGAAGATCGCTCCGGCGCTGGCCGCCGGCTGCCCGGTCGTCCTCAAGCCTGCTACCGAGACCCCGCTGACCGCCTATCTGATCGCCCGGCTGTGCACGGAGGCCGGGGTCCCCGACGGGGTGATCAACGTGGTCACCACCCGCCGCTCCGGCGAGGTGGTGAGCGCGATGCTGCACGACCCGCGGGTGCGGGCCCTGTCGTTCACCGGCTCCACCGAGGTGGGACGCGTCCTGCTGCACGAAGCGGCCGACACGGTGCTCAAGTCCAGCATGGAACTGGGCGGGAACGCCCCCTTCATCGTGCTCGACGACGCCGACGCGGACGAGGTGATCGAGGGCCTGATGATCGCGAAGATGCGCAACGGCGGCCAGGCGTGCACCGCCGCCAACCGCATCTACGTCCACCGCTCCCTCATCGGGACGGTCTCCCGCCGCCTCGCGGACCGGTTCGCGGCGCTGACCGTCGGCCCGGGAACCGACCCGGCGAGCGAATGCGGGCCCCTGATCAACGAGCGTGCCGTGACCAAGGTCGCCGCCCTGGTGGAGTCCGCGGTGGCCGCCGGGGCCCGGATCCTCACGGGCGGCGCACGGCCACCGGGGGAAGGGGCCTTCTACGCGCCGACCGTCCTCGTCGACGTCCCGCCCGGGGCGGACATCGTGCGCGAGGAGGTCTTCGGCCCGGTCGCGAGCCTCATCGCCTTCGACACCGACGACGAGGTCGTGCGGGCCGCCAACGACACCCGTCTCGGCCTCGCGGCGTACGTCTACACCGCGGACCTGCGCCGGGGGCTGCGGATCGCCGACCGACTGGAGGCCGGCATGGTCGCCGTCAACCGGGGACTCCTCTCCGATCCCGCGGCACCGTTCGGCGGGGTCAAGGAGAGCGGCCTCGGCCGCGAGGGCGGTTTCGAAGGAATGCTCGAATTCATGGAGTCGAAGTACATCGCCACTGCGTGGTGAGCGTGGCCACCGCCCTGCCGGGCGACGACGGCCGAGCCCTCGGCCAGAAAGCGAGAGTCGCATGTCCATCTCCCCCTCCGCCCACGCCTCGCCCTCCGGGCCGCATCCGATCACGAGCGTGCGGTCCGTCGCGATCGCCGTGGCGGACCTGCCCGTGGCACGGGGCTTCTACCGGGACCTCTGGCAGCTCGACCTGGTCGAGGAGGAACGGGGCCGGAGCTGGTTCGGGTCCGGGTGTCCCAGCAACTACATCGTCAAACTGCGCCAGAACGACGTCGCCGGGATCGAGCTGACCACGTTCGACGTCCGCGACCGGGCCGGGGTGGACGCCCTGTTCGAGCGGGTCGCCCGCAGCGGCGCGCAGATCATCCGCGAGCCAGGCGACCGGCCGGAGCTGGGGGGCGGCTACTCCTGCGCCTTCTTCGACTGCGACGGCCGCGCCCTGGAACTGGCGACCGAGGTCGAGCAGCGCGCCCACCGGCCGGTCGAACGCGGTGAGTCGCGGCCGAAGTTCATCAGTCACGTGGTGTTCAACACCACCGACGTGAACCGGACCGTCGCCTGGTACGGCGAGGTGCTGGGGTTCAAGATCTCCGACTGGCTCCAGGACTTCTTCTGCTTCATGCGCACGGGGAGCTGGCACCACATCATCGCCTTCGCCAAGTCGAAGCACACGAGCCTGAACCACGTGTCCTTCGAGCTCAACGGCATCGACGAGTTCATGCGCGGAACGGGCCGGATCATGCGCGCCGGCGTCCAGCCGCTGTGGGGTCCCGGGCGGCACGGCGCCGGGGACAACACGTACTCGTACTTCCAGGAGCCGTCGAGCGGCTTCGTCATGGAGTACACCACCGAACTGATCCAGATCGACGAGGAGCACGGCTGGACGCCCAAGGTCTGGGGCACCATGCCCGAGGAGCAGGACCAGTGGGGAACGGCCAACGCCTTCGACGAACTGATCCTCGCGAAGATGACACCGGCCAGCGACCCCGTCCTGTGGACGCCGCCGCGCGCATGAGCAACGGCGACGGATGGAGCGCGCTCACCGCGGGCACGGTCGTGGCCACGGGGGTCCGGTGGGCGGGTGAGGTGACGGACGCCGTCGGCGTCCGGACGTTCCTGCACGCGGGTCCCCCGCTGGACGGGGACGCACCGCCCGGACCGATGCGCGGTGCCGTGCTCGGGGCCCTCGTGCTCGAAGGTCAGGCCGCGGACCTGCGCGCGGCGGGCGAACTGTTCGACTCCGGCGGCGTGTCCCTGGTGCCGTGCCACTCGGTCGGCGCGGTGGGCGCGATGGCGGGCGTCGTCTCCCCCGGCACCGCCGTCGTCGAGGTGACGGGCGCGGACGGCCGGACCGCGTTCGCCCCGCTCAACGAGGGCCTCGGCGAGGCGCTGCGGTTCG
The DNA here is from genome assembly GCF_042732055.1 of Streptomyces sp. NPDC059816. Lineage (NCBI taxonomy): Bacteria > Bacillati > Actinomycetota > Actinomycetes > Kitasatosporales > Streptomycetaceae > Streptomyces > Streptomyces sp. NPDC059816. Next base: position 126,207 of record NZ_JBHWIQ010000012.1, on the reverse strand, counting down.
GCTCGACGAACGAACGGGTCCTGGACCGGCTGCGGTGGATGCGGGACGTGCTCGTCCCCGTGCTCGACGCGGCGCTGAAGGACGGGGGCGGGATCGACGTCACCGCCCTCCAGGCGGAGGGCCTGCGCCGCGGGGACGAGTGCCACAACCGCAATGTCGCCGGCACCGCCGCCCTCGTGGCCCGTCTGGCACCGGGGGTCGTCCGGGCCTCCCCCGACCCGGACACGGCCGTCGCGGTCCTGGAGTTCCTCTCGGGCAATCCGCACGCCTTCCTGGCCTTCTCGATGGCGGCGGCCAAGGTGCTCGGGGACGCCGCGCACGCGGCCGAGGACACCCGCGGGTTGGTCACCGCGATGTGCGCGAACGGCCGCCGGCTGGGCGTGCGGGTGAGCGGGGTGGACGGCTGGTTCACCGCGCCCGCGCCCGTGGGCGAACCGAAGGTGTTCCCCGGGTTCACCGTCGAGGACGCCTGCCCGGCGATGGGCGACTCCTTCATCACCGAGACGGTCGGACTCGGCGCGTTCGCCCTGACCGCGGCCCCGGCGATCAGCTCGTTCATCGGGGGCTCCCACGAGCAGGCCGTCGCGCTGGTCGACGAGATGCGGCGGATCTGCCGCGGCAGCAGCGGGCGGTTCCTGATCCCCTTCGACGGCTTCCGGGGTACGCCCGTCGGCATCGACGTCGACCTGGTCTGCCGGACCGGGATCACCCCGGTCGTCAACAACGGCTTCGCGCATCGGGAAGCGGGCCGCGGCCAGGTCGGCGCCGGCCTCACCCGACTGCCCCTGGAACCGTTCCTGAAGGCGCGCGACGCCCTGGCGGCGTCCGCCGGGACCTCCCGGTGAAGCCGCTGCCCGGGCGGGGCCGGACGGTGGGACGTCCCGGCCGGCCCTGCCCGCTCCACCCCCGCCGAAACCGTCGGGAGGGGCGCCCCGAGACCGGTCCCGTGGGGTTCCCCGGGAGCACCCCGTGACGGCGCGGAGCACCGACCCGGGTCAAGGACCCCGGGACGCCACGGCGATCGCGGCGGCGGTGCGCGCCGGCACCTGGTCCGCCGAGCAGGTGTGCCGCCGGGCGCTCGCGGCGGCCGTCGAGGCGGACGGCATCTTCTGGGCGGTGGACCGGCAGTCCCTGGAAGCCGCCCGCGAGATCGACCGCCGAAGGGCACGCGGCGAGGCCCTGGGGCCGCTGGCCGGTGTGCCGGTCGCGGTGAAGGACAGCTTCGACGTGGCGGGGATGCCCACCACTGCGGGGCTGCGCACGCCGATCCACCGGGCCGCCGCGGACGCGACGGTCGTCCGGCGGCTGCGGGCGGCCGGCGCCGTCGTCATCGGCAAGACCGCGATGGACCAACTCGGCTGGAGCATGACCGGACAGGCCCCCGGCCGGCCGCCGTGCCCGAACCCCGCGGTCCCCGGCGCCCTGCCCGGCGGCTCTTCCGGCGGGTCGGCCGCCGCGGTGGCGGCCGGGATCGTCCCGCTGGCGCTCGGCGGCGACACCGCCGGTTCGGTACGGGTGCCCGCCGCGTGGTGCGGCACCTTCGGTGCGAAGCTGTCGCACGGCGCGGTGCCGATGGACGGCTGTGCTCCGCTGGCCCCCTCGATGGACAGCGTCGGAGTCTTCACCACCTCGCTCCGCGACTGCCGCACCGCCGCCGAGGCCCTGGGCGTGCCGGACGCACCGGACGTCGACCGCAGCGGTGCCCCGCCGCGCATCGGGGTGCCGTCGGACCTGACGGAGCACGGGCCGCTCGCCCCCGCGATCGCCGCGTCGTTCCGGAGCGTCGTCGACCGCCTCGCCGGCACCGGTCACCAGGTGGCCGAGGTCGGGTTCGCGCTGCGACCGCGCGGCTTGGGCCCCGTCCTCACCCACGAACTGGCACTCCGCTGGGCCGGCCGGATCGAGCCGGACGAGCCGGGCGTGCGGGCGGCGCTCGACCACGGCAGCCGCATGGCGGCGGACGCGTACGCGCGGGCCCGATCGGCCCTGTCGCTGGAGACCCGTCACGCCCGGCGCGCCTTCACCGACGTCGACGTCGTCGTGCTGCCCACCACGCCGATGGCGGCACCGCCCGTCACCGGGCCCGCGGCGGTGGTCGACGCCTCGCGCTTCACCCGGGCCGCCGGCGCCCACGGACTCCCGGCCGTCTCGGTGCCGCTGGGACCGGGCCACCACCACCTGGCGCTCCAGCTGATCGCCCCTCCCGGAAAGGACCACCAGCTCATGCGGTACACCGAACACCTGATGAAGGCCCTCGCATGCTGAACCCGCCCGATCAGCCGCGTCCGGTGCTGTGGACGCCCTCCGCACCGTGGATCGCCGCCAGCGCACTCACCCGCTTCCAGGACTGGCTCGCCGCGGAGCGCGGCGTCCGCTGCCCCGACTACGACACCCTCTGGCGTTGGTCGGTCGAGGACATCGAGGGGTTCTGGAAAGCGATCTGGGACCACTTCGAGGTGCGCGCCGACGGCGACCCCACGACCGTGCTCGACGGTCGCACCATGCCCGGTGCCCGCTGGTTCCCCGGGGTCGCCCTGAACTACGCGGAGCACATCCTCGCCGGGCGCGACCCCGAGCGGGTGGCGATCGTCTGCGCCTCGGAGTCCCGACCGCCCGTGGACGTCACCTGGGCGGAACTGCACGACCGCGTGGCGCGGGCCCGGGCCGGGCTCGTCGCGGCCGGAGTGGGCCGCGGCGACCGCGTGGCGGCCTACCTGCCCAACACGATCGAGGCGGTCGTCGCCCTGCTGGCGACGACGAGCCTCGGGGCGATCTGGTCCGTCGTCGCCCCGGAGACGGGCGCCGCGAGCGCCCTGGACCGCTTCCGGCAGATCGACCCCACCGTACTGATCGCGGTGGACGGGTACCGCTACGGCGGACGCGAGGTCGACCGCCTGGACACGGTGCGCCGGATGGTCGACGGGCTGCCCACGCTCGACCGGGTCGTCCTCGTCGAGCACCTGCGCCCGGGCAGCCCGCTCGCCGGCCTCGGCCCCGCCGTCACCTGGGACGACTTCTGCCGCGAACGGACACCCCTCTCCTTCGCCCGGGTGCCCTTCGACCACCCGCTGTGGATCCTCTACTCCTCGGGCACCACAGGCGTGCCCAAACCGATCGTCCACGGGCACGGCGGCATCGTGCTGGAACACCTGAAGAAGCTGCACCTGCACGTCGACGCCCGCCCCGACGACCGCGTCCTGTGGTTCACCAGCACGGGGTGGATGATGTGGAACTTCCTCGTCGGGGGACTGCTCACCGACGCCGCGATCGTGCTCTACGACGGAAGCCCGCGCCATCCCGACACGGCCGCGATGTGGGACGTGGTGGAGGCCACGCGGACCACGTGTTTCGGCACCAGCGCCGGTTTCCTGGCCGCGTCCCGGGCCGAGGGCGTACGCCCGCGTGCACACGGAGCACTGGCGCGGCTGCGCGCGGTCGGTTCGACGGGTTCCCCGCTCACCCCGGAGGTCTTCGACTGGGTGTACGAGGAACTGGGCCCGGATCTCTGGCTGTTCTCCAGCAGCGGCGGCACCGACGTGTGCACCTCGTTCATCGGCGGGGTGCCGACGCTGCCGGTGGTGCGGGGCGAGTTGCAGCGCAGGTCGCTCGGCGCGCCCGTCGCCGCCTGGGACGAGGACGCCCGCCCGGTGATCGGCGAGCGGGGCGAACTGGTGCTGACCGCGCCGATGCCGTCGATGCCGGTGAAGTTCTGGGGCGACGTCGACGGCACGCGCTACCACGACGCCTACTTCGCCCACTACGCCGTCGACCCGCCCGTGTGGCGCCACGGCGACTGGCTGGAGGTCGGGCCGCACGGCGGGGTGGTCGTCCACGGACGCTCGGACGCGACGATCAACCGGGGCGGGATCCGCATGGGCACCAGCGAGTTGTACCGGTCCGTCCTGACGCTCGACCCGGTGGTCGACGCACTCGCCGTCGACCTCGCCGATCCGGACGGCACCTCACGGCTGGAGCTGTTCGTGGTCCTGGCCCCGGGGCACGAACTCGACGAGGAACTGCGCCGGGCGATCGCGGCCCGGCTGCGTGCGGACTGTTCCCCCCGGCACGTTCCCGACGCGGTGCACCGGATCGAGGCGGTCCCCCGGACCCGCACGGGCAAGCCCCTGGAGGTTCCGGTGAAACGGCTGTTGATGGGCGCCGATCCCGGTCGGGTGGTGGACCGGGCGGCCCTGGCCGACCCCGGGGCCCTGGAACCCTTCCTGCGGCTGGCCGAAGAGCGGGCGGGCGGGAATGGCCGGTGACCCGGGCGCACGCCCCCGGGTCCGCGTCGAGGAGGCGGAACCGGGCATCACCGTCGTCAGCATCGACCGGCCGGGCCGCCGGAACGCCCTCGACGCCCGGACGCTCGACGAGCTGGCCCGGGCGTTCGAAGGCATCGACGCCCGGGCCGCGGTGCTCACCGGCACCGGCCCGGCGTTCTGTGCGGGCTACGACCTGCACAGCGTCGCCGGCCCCGGGTTCGCCCGGCACGCCGAGGAACTGATCGCCCATCCCGCGCACGCCGTGTTCGGGGCCATCAAGAACGCCGGGTTCCCGGTCGTCGCCGCCATCACCGGCCCGGCCCTGGGCGGCGGTCTGGAGCTGGCCTGCTGCTGCGACGCGCGCGTCGCCACCCGCAGCGCCGTGTTCGGCGTACCGGCCGGCGACCTCGGTCTGGTCTACTCCGACACGGGCGTCCAGCGGTTCGCTTCGGTCTGGGGCGGCTCGCTGACCCGCGAGATGCTCCTGCTGGGGCGTCGCGTGGACGCCCGGCGCGCCTGGCGGGCCGGAGTCCTGGCGGAACTCACCGACGAGCACGGTCACGTCGCGGCGGCACTGGACCTGGCCCGGCGCGCGGCCCGGCTGACGCCGGGGGCGACCGCCGCCAACAAACGGATCACCGAAGGCGTGCTCGCTCCGTCGCCGTCCGGGCCCGCCGTCGACGCCGCCGCGCTGCGTCGTGCGTGCTTCGCCCCCACGGGGGAACTGCGCGCCCGGGTCGAGGCGTTCGTCCGGGGCTCCGCGGCGCGACGGGACGGGCGGCGGGCTCCGGGCCCTGCCCCCGCCCCTCCGGTCCGGGACCTCGCCGCTCCGGGCCAGGGTCTATCACCTCCAGCCCGTGACCTGCCCCTTCCGGGTCGCGTCCGGCCCCCGTCGGGCGGCCAGGTGCCCGACGCCTGACCCGGTGGGCCCGCGACGGGGCGCGCCCACCGACCCGGGGCGGGGCCGCCCCCTCCCACCGGGAGGAGCCGCAAGAGGAGCCGCACACCCATTGACGGGGCTCCGCCACCACCCCTACCTTCTCGGACACAGTGTCCGCATAGTTGACTCCATATCCATTAAGTGGATACAAGCGGAAAGTGAGGCCGTCCCATGGCCAGAAGAATCGTCGACCTCTCGATGACCGTCGACACCGATCCGACCCTCGACGGCAAGGGCGTCACCCTCGTCCCCCACTCCGAGGGGGCGAAGTGGAACAAGGACAACTACGACATCGACCCGCAGGACTGGCCCACCCCCGGTGAGGCGTACGCCATCTGCAACCTGGAGATCACCGACCACACGGGGACGCACATGGACGCCCCCTGGCACTTCGGTCCGGTGATGGCGGACGGCTCCCGGCCCAAGACCATCGAGGAATGGCCGCTGGAGCGGTGCATCGGCGACGGGGTGGTGATCGACATCCAGGACTGCGCGGACGGCGAGGAGGTGTCCCTCGACACGCTCCAGCAGAAGTTCCGCGACATCGACTACACGCTCAAGCCCGGCGACATCGTGCTGTCGATGACCGGGAACGACAAGTACTTCGGTACGGACGCGTACATGACCAGGGGCGGCGGCATGAGCCGCGAGGCCCTGGAGTGGATGCTCGACCAGGGCGTCACCACCGTGGGCACCGACGCGTGGAGCTACGACCGGCCGTACGCCGCGTGGGCGGCGGACTACCACGAGCACGGCCACGACCCCAAGTTCCTCTGGCCCTGTCACCTGTTGGGGCTGGAGAAGGAGTACGTCCACATGGAGAAGATGGCCAATCTCGACCAGTTGCCCCCGCACGGCTTCCAGGTGATCGCCATGCCGTTGAAGATCGCCAACGGTACCGCCGGGCCGGTCCGGGCGATCGCGCTCGTCGAAGAGGACTGACGTGGCCGCCGACTTCGGCCTCGTCACGGAGGTGCCCGGTGTCCTGTCGGGCACGGCATGGCACTGGGCGGGCACCGTGGACGAGCTCGTCTTCACCTCCGGCCAGATCGGCTGGGACGAGCAGGGCGACGTCGTCGGGGTGGACGACCCGCTCGCACAGACCGAGCAGGCGTTCCGCAACCTGGCCCGCACCCTGGAGGCGGCGGGCAGTTCGATGGACCGCATCGTCAAGATCACCGGCTTCATCGCCAGGCCGGAGGCGCTGGAAGAGATCCGGTCGGTCCGCGACCGGTGGCTGCCGACCCGCCCGCCCTCGACCTTCGTGTTCGTCGCGGGGCTGGTGCAGCCGGAGCTCATCGTCGAGTTCGAGGCGATCGCGGTCAGGAAGCGATAGCCCGGCGGTCGTCCCCCGGCAGGGCAGCGGGAGAGGCGCGCCGAACAACCCTCGCCCTCTCCCGCACGCTCCCCTCCGGATTCAGTCGGATTCGGAGGGGTCGGCCGGATCAGACGGATCAGCCGGATCACGGTCCCCGGCGTCAGCAACCGCGAAGCGCCGAACGGCGCCGCCGCCCCGCGACGCCGGTGCAGGAAACCGCCCTCCCGTGCACGCACCACGAACACGCGCTCCCCCCACCGGTCGACGGTCGGTCCCCCACTCGCCCCGCTCCCGGGGTCCACCTCATCGAAGGGATCTCCCGCCATGTCCCAAGACGTCTACACCGCCCGATGGCGCATGCTCGCCCTCCTGGTGGCCGGCTACGTGGGCCTGACGCTCAACTGGTTCAACATCGCCTCGGCGTTCACCCCGATCAGCGAGGACCTGGGGGCGTCCTTCTCCCAGTTGGCCTTCCTGATCGCCCTGTTCCTCATCGGGTACGGCGTCGTCCACGTTCCCGCCGGCCTCCTCGCGACCCGGCTCGGCCTCAAGCGCACGCTCGTCCTGGGAATCGTCCTGGAGGGCGTCGGCGGCGTGCTCTCCGGAGTCGCCGTCGAGTACACCGACCTCGCCGTGTACCGCGTACTGGCCGGAATCGGCGGATCGATCTTCCTCTCGGTGTCCGTGAGCGCGGTCAGCGTCTGGTTCCGCAACCACGAGATCAACTTCGCGCTGGGCATCACCGGCGGCGCCGCGTTCAGCGTCGGGGCCGCACTGGGCCTCTACGGGTGCGTCGCCCTCACCGATGCCGTCGGCTGGCGCACCATGCTGATCCTCTGCGGGGCCGTCAACCTCGTCGTGGCGGCAGCCGTCGCCGCGTGGTTCGCCACCCCTCCGGATGTAGCGGGACTCGCCGGCGCCGAGATCACCAGAGCGGGCCTCGCCAAGGCGTTGTGGGACCGGCAACTGTGGATCTACGGCGCAGCCATGGTCGGGGTGTACGGCGCCTACATCACCGCGTCCCAGTTGATCGGCGAGTACGCCATCGACGAACTCGGGTTCACCAGCGGCCAAGGAGGCTTGCTCGGCGCGGTGTTCGCCCTCGCCGGCATCCCGGGCAGTCTGCTCGGCGGATACGTGGCGGACCGGCTGAAGAACTACCGCTTGATCATGGTCGTGCCGTTCCTCGCCATGAGCGCCGCCCTCTTCCTGGTCCCCGTCCGGTCGGCCCCCCTGTTGTGGTTCCTCTCGGCCCTGATCGGGTTCGTCTTCCTCTTCAGCTTCCCCGCGTGGCTGTGCGTCCCCGCCGAGATCTCACGCGTGGACGCCGAGCACATCGGCACCGCGATCGGACTCATGCTCACCTTCGCCGCGATCGGCGGCTTCGCCCTCCCCATCGCCTTCGGCGAGATCGTCCCCACCGCGGGCTACGGTGCCGGGTGGGCCACGCTCGGCGCCCTCTCGGGGCTCGCCGCCCTCATCGGGCTCTTCGGCCGCAAGGGCCCCGCTCCCGTCGCCGCCGACGCTTCCTCCGCGCCCCGTCCGACCTCGCCGACCGGCTCAGGCACCGCGGGCGCGGAGGACCAGAAGTAGGCGGGGGCGGCCGGGGCGGTGCCGCGCGCCGCACGGTCACGATCGGGGCTCACCCGGCACCCCGATGACCCACCCGCGGCCCTCCGGACAGCGCCCCGCCCGCCCGGCCGCCGGTCCTCCGCCGCACCGCGTGGTCCGCCCCTGGTCACCGGGACGCCGACCCCTTCGGCGACAGCGGCGCGGTACCGGCGGCCGGGGTCCCAGCAACGGTGGCGGACGCCGCGGCCCGAGTCGCCGTACGCCGTCGCCCCTCGGTGGGCGTCCTCCGCCCCGGGACCGCGCACCGGACCAGTGGCCGGAACCAGCCCCCCGGCGCAGGGCCCGCCGGCCCCGGCGACCAGCGGCGAAGCGCGTACCGGAGTGCTCCCCGCACCGCTCTCGCCGCCCCCTTCCCGGAGCCCGCCCACAGCGACCCGGGTCGATTGTCAGTGATCGCCGCTAACGTTCCGCTTGTCGTCGCAGTGATGCCGGCAACTCCCGGCTGAACTGTGCGTTCTTCTTGCTGTCTTGACGCGTGAGGCGGGGATCGTGGGTTGGCTGTCGGCGGGTGACGGGTACGAAGTCGCCCTGATGGATGGACGGGTGGCAGCACGTGCCACTTCGGGTCGGGCGGCGGGGCGGCAGCTGAAGTCCCTGCCGCGCGCCCTCAAGGACCACCCCGAGGTGGACCGGCTGCGACGGTTCGCGGAATGGCTGGATCGGCACGCCGCGGGATGTGTCGCGCAGGTGGACTCCTGGATGGTGTCGTCGCTGCCCGTGCCGACCGGCCTGCTGGCCCGGGTGTGGCCGGACGAGGCCTGGCAGTCGGCCCTGCGTGACCTGGCCGTGGTCGGCGACGACCCCGACGAGGTCGGCCTCCTGCGGGGCACCACCGCGGACGGCGAACTGCGGTTGGTGAACCTCGACGGCGAGACGGTCCGCCTCTCCCCGCGCTCGGTGACCCTGCCGCACCCGGTCCTGCTGCCCGACCTCGACGACCTCCGGGAGTTCGCCGCGGAGCTGGGCGTCGTCCAGCGCGTCGAGCAGATCCACCGGGCGACCTGGCAGCGGCCCGACGACCTCGACCCCAAGGCCACCGAGATACGCGAGTTCGCGGGTGGCTCGTTCCGTTCGCGCTTCGCCCTCGCCGCGCGCGCCAGTTCCCTGGGTTACCGCGTCTCGGGCGGCTACTCCACGGCCCGGGTGCGCGACGGCGGACACACCGTCGAGGCCTCCGTGTGGATCGGGGAGCCGTACTGGGAGGACTCGGTGGAGACCGGTGGCCTCACCTGGCACGGTCAGGACGGCCGTGCCGTGCCGCTGCACGAGGTGGGCCCGGTGGCCTGGTCGGAGGGGATGCGGATGGCTGCGGCGCTGTACGCCGGACGGGACGTCGAGAAGGGCAAGGACGCATGAGCGGGGGGACGCAGGTGTCGTACGAGGACATGCTCGCGGCGGGCGCGGTCCTGCCGCCGGACACACGGGACGCGGGCGAGCGGGCGGTTGCGCTGACGGCGCGCAGCTACCGCCACCCGGGGCTCGACGACCGGGTGGTGGTGCGGCTGGTGGCCGGTGAGCTGGGCGCGGCGGAGGACCTCGCCGCCGGTTTCCTCGGCCTGGAGCAGGACGCGGAACCGGCCGTGGTGGGGCTGGGGCTGCGCCAGTCGCTGGGCTTCCCGGAGTGGGTGCTGGTGCACCACCCCGCGGACGGGCACCACGCGCTCGGCGTCGTACCGGACCTGGAGCGGGTGGCGCGGCAGGTGAAGTCCCGGCCCAAGGCCGCCATGGACGCCTACGTGGAACTCGGCGCGCAGCTGGCGGCCTCCGTCCCGCACTTCCTGCCGACCTTCTACGAGCAGGCGGCCCGGGTCTTCCTCGCCGAGGAGAACACCACGTACGCGGCCCAGTTGTTCACCCGGGCCCGCAAGGCCGAGGCGGAGCACGGGCTGCTCATCGAGGAGGACCGCCTGGACGCGGTGTTCCTCGAATTCGCCCTGGCGGGCGCGCTGCCGGTGAAGGTGCTGTCCGCCTACGGCAGGGAGCTGGCCGCCCGGGTACCGGCCGAGGAGGCGCTGCGGCGCTTCACCCGGTTGTGTCTGCGCCGCACGGCGGGCGGCCTCCCGCCGTCCGCGCAGATGGCGGGCGACCTGCGCAAGCTGGCCCGCGCCGCCGCCCGGGACGCCGACCTCGCCGAGCAGGAGTACCTCCGCGAGCTCCTCGGCCTGCCGGCCACCGTGCGTGCCGCGGCCGGCTGGTGGAAGGGCCACCGGACCGCGCTGGTGGCGCTGGCCTTCCGGGACCGGCGGGTACGCGGCACCTTGCTGGACATGGTCCCCGCGGGCCACGACGACGAGATGCCCGCGCTGTGGCTCAAGGTGCTGGAGGACTCCGGCGCCGCTGCGGGCCTGTGGGACGCCTCGCTGCCCGAGGAGGAGCGTCCGGGGGACGGCACGGCGGGCTGGCTGGAGCGCTTCCTCGTCTTCCGCGAGCGGGCGCGCTCCTGGCGCGGCTCGACCCGGATGCCTGAGCTGTACCGGCTGGTGGAACGGACCGTGGACCGCCTGCGGGCCGAACTCCGTGCGTCCGGCGGTGCGGTGCGGGTCACGCACGACATCGACCTGATCGACCTGCTGCTGTCCCTGGACGTCCCGGTGGCCGCCCCGGAGCGCGACGACGCCTTGCCGCTGACCGCGTGGGCACAGGGCGAGGGACACCGGGACCTGCTGTTCCTGGGCGCCGACGCCCGGTTCCACGACGCCTTCCTGAAGGGCGCCGAACAGTTCGGCAACCACGAGGGCGGGCTGCGGGCCATCCGCCTGCTCGCCGCGTCCCTGGGTGGCCGCCCGCTGCTGGCCCGCTGGGTCACGGCGGCCGTCGAGCGCTTCGCCGTGGCCGGTCTGCCCCAGTTGCCCGCCGCGCTGGGCCGGCTGAAGTGGCTGCCCTCCGAGGCGCTGGCGCTCGCCGAGGACGAGGTGCGCCAGGCAGTCGCCACCGACCTGACCCCCGTGCTGGTGCGCACCCTGCGGGCCGGCCTCTTCGACGAACTCGGCTGGCCCGCCTGGGAGGAGGCGGTGGCCGACCTCGTACCGAAGACCCAGGTGGAGGATCTGATCGTCGCCGACGCCTGGCCCCACCTCGTGGTCGCCGGCACGGCCCAGGCCCGGGTGATCGGCGCCGAGGGCACCCTGCTCACCCACGACCTGCGCATCCCCGCGGGCGAGCGCCGCGGCGACCCGGGCTTCCACCACGTCGACGGCGAACTCCTCGTCTACTGGGACAGCGGCAACGGCGGTCTGCGCGGCTACTGGCACGGCCGGGCCGACCGCGTCGAGGCGTTGGCGGGCCCGCGCTCCACCCGCGGCACCGAAATGGACTGGTACCGGGGCAACTTCCCGATCACCCTGCCGCTGCCCGGCGGCGGCCGGACCACCGGCCGGGGTGTCGTGCACGCGGGCGACACCACCGTGCCCGAGGAGAGCCCGCTGCTCTTCGACGGCTCCTCCTACTGGGTGTGGCACGCGGACGCCGAGGACCGCGCGGCGCACGGCTGGTACGAGTACGACCCGGTCACCGGCGACCGTGGCCGGATGAGCCGGCCCGCCTTCTTCGCCGACGCGCTGCGGGACGCCCCCGAGGGCAGCAGCCTCGCGGGCGGCCGGCTGCGGCCCTCCCCCACGACCGGTGCCGCCCCCGCCTGCGCGCCCGTGGACGGACTCGTCGGCCTGCGCAGGCTGACGCTCCCGGACGGTTCCGTGCGGGTCGAAGACCTCGCCGGGCACGCCCTCACGCTCCCGGCCGAGGCCGGCCTGCCGCACACGCTGGTGATGTTCCCCGGCGCCGAGCGGCCCACCGCGGTCGTGCGCAACGGCTGGCAGCTCGACCTCGTGGACGCGGAGGGCGTCGTCACCGCCTGGGCGAAGACCGACCGCACGGCGGGCCCCTTCGGCGAGGGCACCCTCCTGCTGCCGCCGGTGCAGTACTGGGAGTGCCTGACCCCGCGGGACCCGGAAGGCTCCGCGGGGCTGCGGCGCATCGACGGCGACACCGCCGCCGCCCTGCTGACGGCCGCCGCCGACCGGGACGCCGAGGCGCTGCGCGGTGCGATCCGCTCCCTGTTGTCCGTCACCCACCCCGCCCTGCTGAAGGGCGTCGCCTCGGTCGTGCGCTACGCGGCGGCCCAGCAGGGCGTCCTGGACGCGGCGGCGACCCGGCTGACCCGGGCCCTGGAAGGCGGCCCGTCGGACGAGGGCCCGGCCGGCCCTGCGGACCTGCTGCTGCGCGACGCGATGAGCGGTTTCAGTGCGTCGAGCAGCCACTGGTGGCACCGCGACGAGCAGGCCGACACCGTCTTCCGCGCCCTGCGCATGCTGACCCGCGCTGCCGAGGCCACCGACCCGGGACCGGGCCGGGCGGACGGCCGGCTGCATCTCAGTGGACCGGAACTGCCCGTCGGAAGGCCGGAGTTGTCCACCGTGATCGCCCGGATGTCGACGGTCGCCTACCGGGCCGCCGCCGGCACCACCACCGACGAACACCGCGAGGCGCTGCGGCTCCTGCTGGCCGGATTCGACCGGTTGGGGATGGGCGGGTCCGCGGAGTCCGACCGCTGGCGCACGGTGACCCTGCGCCTGGACGCGCACCGGCTGCGCACCGCCTCGGAAGACGAGCGGGAGGGCTCCTGGAACGGCCTGCTGCCGCTGGCGGACGGCGCCTTCCTCGCGGTGACCTCACACGGGTCCCCGGGCAAGGACGGTTGCGACTTCACCGGCCTCTTCCACGACCCCGCGGGCCGGTTCGCCGCGCCGGAGCCCTACCGGATGCTGTCCTGCGACCCGATCGACCGGGGCGAACACCCGGTCCGGCTGGCGGAGTTCCTGGCCGAGCTCGCCGCGCGCGGTCCCGCGCCGTGGTTCCCCGCGGCTGCCGAGGAGTTCGCCCGCTTGACCGGCACCACCGAGACGATGGCCCGGCTCGTCGTCGCCGGGCTGCCGCGGGTCGACGCCTACGAGCGGACCTTCCTCACCACCGAGGCCCGCCACGTCATCGGGGTGAAGGCCGCGCCCGCGGCGGTCGCCAAGGACGAACTGCGCACCCTCGACAGCGCCGTGCGCGCCGCGGTCGTGGCCGCCCTGCTGCCCGCCGACCCGGCCCGGCTGTGGACCGAGGGCCCGGACGTGGCCGCGGGTGCCGCCGTCTGGAACGCCCGGATCGGCAGGCGTCCCGCCGTGCCCGAGGAACTGCTCGGCGACGCCGTCCGCGCCCTCAAGCACTCGGTGTGGCCCGTACGGGAAGCCCTGCCCGCGCTGCTGGACCCGGCCGGCGCCCCGCAGCTCACCCGGGACCTGCGCTGGGAGGTCAACGGCGACCGGGTGCGGCCCGTCGGCGACGAAGCCGGGTTCACCGTGTCGACCCTGGTCAGCACGGTGGCCCTGACCGCCTGGCTCGCCCACCGGCTGCCCGCGGGCGATCCGGTCCGCGCCGCGCTGCCGGCCGCGTTGACCGCCGTGCGGGCACGACTGGCGGCCCCCGGCCTCATGCTCGACCTCGGCCGCTACATCAACCTCCCCGAGTTCCGGAAGACCGCGGGTGCGCCCACCGAGACCGGCCCGGGATTCGAGCGCTACGGTGCCGTCGTCCTCGCCACCCACGACGACCGGCCCGCCCCGGGCATCCGCGTCGACCTCCTCGACGAGGCCGGCCAGGACCCCCATCTGCCCGCCACGCGCACCGACGGCCACCCGTACCAGGCCGAGGTCGCCCTGCGGCTGGTGTCCGACCCGCGTTTCGCGGCCCTGCTCACCGACCCCGGAGAGCCGATCGGGGGCGAGGGCGACCGGTCCAGCACCTGGTGGCCGCAGGACCCGGGCCGCTCCGTGCCCGACCTGGTCACCGAGGCGGCCAAGGAGTACGGGCTCGGGGAGGACGCGGCCACGCTGTACCTGATGCTGCTCGCCATGCCCGACCCGACCGACCGGGCCACCGCCCGGTGGACGGGCTGGAAGCCGGCCCGGCTCAAGGCGGCCCGTGCCGAACTGGCCGCCACCGACCTCGTGGTCCAGGCCACCCGGACCCGCGCGGGCCGTTCCCTCTTCCTGCCCGGCGGCTGGGCCGAACAGCCGGCGCCCCGGGTCCCGCTGGAGCGTTGGAAGCTGCCGCTGTTCGACGTGGTCCACGGCGAACACGTCTCGTTCGGCGTGATCGTGCCGACGGAACCGGTCGCGGACCTGTACCGCAGGGCCTGGCAGCGGGTCCTCGACGGCGACGCGCCCCGGTTCGAGGAGCTGAAGGTGCGACGGGGTCGCCGTCGCTGACCGGCGCGAGGCGCCACCGTCGGTGGATGTCGCGCGGGCGGGGGCACCGGACACCACCGGTGCCCCCGGTCCCGCCCGGCTCCCCCGCGCGGCGGCCCTCAACCGGTAGGGGGCGCCGCCCCCCCCCCCCCCACAAAGGCCTCCCGGCCCCCCACCCCCACCGCGCCAGCACATCCCCCCCCGCCGACCCCGCCCCCCCCAAAGCCTCACCCC
>NZ_JBHWIQ010000012.1:92048-111581 GCF_042732055.1 Streptomyces sp. NPDC059816 | reverse complement strand
GGGGGGGGGGGCCCTTGGTGGGTTGTTGGGGGGGGGGGGGGGGGCCCCCCACCCCCGGGGCGCCCCGGGCCCGCCGGGGCCCCCCGTCTTTGCTACTATCCCGGTTTGGCCCCCCCCGACCCGACCCACCCAACAAGGACATCCATGCCCCTCACCCACACGGCGACAGCACTTCCGCCCCGGCAGACGCTGCCCGCCGAAGAGCGTCACGCCACGGAACTCGCCTTCCTCGCCGCCCATGACGAAGGCCCGCGTCCGCCCGGCTGGCTGCTGACGCCCCGCTCCGTCATCACCTTCGTCTGCGGCAGCGCCGGCGATCCCCTCAGCCTGCCCGAGCCCCACGGGACGCTGCCCCGCCAGCTCGTCATCGCCCCGAAGTTCGTCGGCGAACGCGCCCTGGTGGAACGGTGCGTGGTCACGCTCGCCGGCGAACGCGGCCTGCTGCTGGTGGGCGAGCCGGGTACGGCCAAGTCGCTGCTCTCGGAGCTGCTGTCGGCGGCCGTCTGCGGCACCAGCGCACTGACCGTGCAGGGCACCGCGGGCACCACCGAGGACGCCCTGCGCTACGGCTGGAACTACGCCCTCCTCCTGGCCCAGGGACCCACTCCCCAGGCCCTGGTGGACTCACCGGTCCTCAGCGCGATGCGCTCCGGGCAGGTGGCGCGCGTCGAGGAGATCACCCGCTGCCTGCCCGAGGTGCAGGACGCGCTCGTGTCGATCCTCTCCGACCGCCGGATGAGCGTGCCCGAACTGTCCGGCACGGCCGAGGCGCAGGTGGCCGCCGCCGCCGGGTTCACCGTCATCGCCACCGCCAACCTGCGCGACCGCGGAGTCTCCGAGATGTCCGCCGCGCTCAAGCGCCGTTTCAACTTCGAGACGGTGCACCCGATTGCGGACGTCGAGGCCGAGACGACGCTCGTCAAGCGGCAGGCCGTCGCGGCCGTCGAGCGGGCGGGCGCGGCCTTCGACGTCGACGATGCGGTGCTCGACGTCCTGGTGACCGTCTTCCGGGACCTGCGGGCCGGGCGTTCGTCCGAGGGCTGGGACGTGGAGCGGCCCGGCACGGTGATGTCCACCGCGGAGGCGGTGCAGGTCGCCGTCTCCCTCGGGGTGTCCGCCGCCTATCTGCCCGCCGGGGACTGTCTCGACCTGGTCCCCGGCCATCTCCTGGGCGTGGTCCGCAAGGACGATCCCGGTGACCACGCGCGCCTGTTGGGGTACTGGGACGGCCCCGTGCGCCGCCGCGCCGAGGACGGTTCGCCGACCTGGCGCCGCCTGTGGGACCTGCGGGAGAACCTCCGGTGACACTCGCCCATGACCCGGAGGTGACACCCGTCCAGGACCCGCGGGTAACGCCCGTGGAGAACCCGCGGGCGGCGCTCGTAGAAGACCCGCGGGCGGCGCTCGACGCCCTCGCCGGCTCCGCGGTGCCGTACCTGCTGGGCATACGGCACCACAGCCCCGCGCTCGCCGCGGCCGTGCCCGCGCTGCTGGACGCGGCCGGCGCCGACGTGGTGTGCGTGGAACTGCCGGCCGACTTCCAGCCGTGGCTCGTCCACCTCGGCGCGCCCGGCACCCTCGCGCCGGTCGCGCTCGCGGGCGCCGGGCAGGGCGGGCGGCTCGGCTTCTACCCGTTCGCCGACTTCTCCCCCGAACTCGCCGCGGTCCGCTGGGCACGGGAGCGGGGCGTGGAGGTCGTCTGCTGCGATCTGCCGATGGCCGACGCGCGCTGGGGCGGCACGGACCCGGATGCGGCCGGGGACCCCCGCGAGACGGTCGGCGAACCCGCCGGCCGGTCCGCGCCCACCTCCTTCGCGCAGGCGCTCACCGCCGCCGGGACCGGCCGGGCCGGGGACGACCTGTGGGACCGCAGCGTGGAGGTGCGCGCCCCGGGCTGTGCTCCCGAGGTGCTGCGCCGGGCCGCGTTGAGCGTCGGCTGGGCACTGCGCCAGGACGCCGAGTCGTCCGGCGGGGTGTCCGCCGTGGACCTGGCGCGCGAGGCGCACATGCGGGACACGATCGCCCTCGCGGCGGCGGACGGACGGCGGGTCGCGGCGGTGATCGGCGCCTTCCACGCCCCGGCGTTGGCCGACGGAATGGCGCTGGCCGCCGGGACGGCCGAGCGGCCCCCGGCCGACGGCACGACCGTGCCGGGGGCGCCGACCGCCGACGGGGTGTCGGCGCGCAGTGAGGCATCGACGGGAACGGTGCTCCCGGGGGCCCCCTCCCCCGTCGTCACCTCCCTGGTGCCGTACGCGTTCGACCTGCTGGACTCCCGGTCCGGCTATCCCGCGGGCATCCGCGATCCGCGCTGGCAGCAGGCGGTGTTCGGCGCCGGGGGCGATCCCGGGCTGCTGCACGACGCCGCGGCCGGGGCGATCACCAGGGTGTGCCGGGAACTGCGGGCGGTCGGGCACACCGCGGGGACGGGCGAGGCGCGTGAGACGCTGCGCGTGGCCGGTGACCTGGCCCGGTTGCGCGGGCTCCCGGCCCCGGGCCGCAGCGAGCTCCTCGAAGCCCTCACGGTGGTCCTGGGTCAGGGCGAACCGCTCGGCCGCGGCCGGGCTCTGGCGCGGGCCCTGGAAGTGGTGCTGGTCGGCACCGAGCGCGGCCGGGTCGCCCCGGGCACACCGCGCTCCGGGCTCGGGCCGTCCGTCGAGGCCGAACTCGCCGCCCTGCGGCTGCCCGGACCGGACGATCCCGCACCGCGCGAACTGCGGCTCGACCCACTGCGTTCGGCGCTCGACCACCGCCGCGAGATCCTCCTGCGCCGGTTGGAGGTGTGCGGGGTGGGATACGGCGAGCCGGTGACGGTGGCCGGTACGGGCGACGCCGCCGCGCTCTCCTCACGCTGGCGGCTGTCGTGGGTCCCCGCCGTACCGGTCCGGCTGGACCTGGCCGGGGTGCGCGGCGTGAACGCCGCGCTGGCGGCGGAGGGCACGCTGCGGGAGACCTTCCGCAGGGAGTCGGCCGACGGCGGCCCCACCTGCGCCCTCGTCCTGACGGGGCTTCGGGACGCCGCGCGCTGCGATCTGCCCGCGCTGGTCGCCCAGCGGCTGGCCGAGGCCGCCGAGGTGCTGCCCGCGTCCGCGACGATCCCCGAGATCCTCACCGGACTGGATCTGCTGGAGGCGCTGCGCCGGGGGCACCTGCCCGGCACGACGCCCGCGGGCAGGCAGACGGCGGGTTCGCTCGCCGCCGACCTCCTGGAGTCCGCGGTACGGTCCCTGCCGGGGCTGGCCGGCAGCGACGACCCGCAGGAGGCGGCCGCACTGGTCGCCCTGGCCGCACGCGCCGGTGAACTCCGCCTGGGGCTGCGGATGGACGAGGCCCTGGCCCGCCTCGCGGACGGTGCGTCCCCCCTCGTCCAGGGTGCCGCTCTGGCCTGCCGGGTCCTGTTCGACCTGGAGGACGCCGAGACGCTCGGCGCCCGGGCCGCCGGCTGGATCGACACGGCCACCGGTCCCGACGCACGGCGCGCACTGGCCCGCCGGCTCGTCGGACTGCTGACCGGGGCCGCGCCGCTGCTCCAGTCGGCGCCGACCGCCCTCGACCCGCTGCTCGACCGGATCGACTCGCTCGACGACCGGGGTTTCCTGGACCGGCTGCCGGCACTGCGCGGCGGCTTCGACACGCTCACCCCGGCAGGCCGCGACCGGCTGCTGCACACCGTGACGGAACGGCTGGGCGACCGTCTCGACCTCGCGCTGGGCGCCTCCCCGCAGCTCCTGGCCCTGTGGACGGCGGCGGACGAGGTCGGCCGTTCGGCGGCGGCCTCCCTGCGGCCGACGCCCTCGCCGCACCGGACCGCCGAGGCGCCGGCCACCGAGACACCGGCCGTCGAGACACGAGCTGCCGAGGCGCCGGCCGCCGAGGCCGCCACTCACGCGGCGACACCCCGCGGGTCCGACGCGGACGAGCCGCGCGACGGCGTACTGCGGCTGTCGGCGACGGACCGGTGGCGTCTGCTGCTCGGCAGGGAACACGACCGACTCCCCACGGGCGCCCGTCGTTACGCACACGCGCTCGACGAGCTGTACGGCGCGGGCCGCGGGGAGGGCTCCTCGGACCTGGGTCGGGAAGGCGGACGCGGCGGCGGACAGGACACGTCCTTCCCGACCGCGCGCGAGTGGGCCGAGGAACTCCAGGCGCTGTTCGGCGCGGAGGTGCGCGAGGAGGTCCTGGCGCGCGCCGCCGACCGGGGACGCAGCGACGTGCTGACCGAACTCGACCCCGGGGCGGTGCGTCCGTCCGTCGATCTGCTGACGTCCGTGCTGTCGCTGGCGGGCGGGCTGCCGGAGCAGCAACTCGCCCGGCTGCGCCCGCTGGTACGCCGGCTGGTCGACGAACTGGCCAAGGAGCTGGCCACCCGGATGCGTCCCGCGCTGACCGGTCTCGCCACGCCTCGCCCGACCCGTCGTCCGGGAGGCCGGATCGACCTGCCGCGCACCCTGCGGGCCAACCTCGTCCACGCCCGCAGGAGAGCCGACGGCAGCACCCTGGTGGTTCCGGAACGGCCGGTGTTCAGCACCCGTTCGCGCACGGAGGCGGACTGGCGGCTGATCCTGGTGGTCGACGTGTCCGGGTCCATGGAGGCCTCCGTGATCTGGTCGGCGCTGACCGCGGCCGTGCTCGGTGGTGTGCCCACGCTGAGCACGCACTTCCTGGCGTTCTCGACGGACGTGATCGATCTGACGGACCGGGTCGACGACCCGTTGTCCCTGCTGCTGGAGGTGCGCGTGGGCGGCGGCACCCACATCGCGGCCGGTCTGGCCCACGCCCGTTCCCTGGTGACGGTGCCGAGCCGCACCCTCGTGGTGGTGGTGAGCGACTTCGAGGAGGGCTACCCGCTCGGCGGGCTGCTCGGCGAGGTACGGGCCCTCGCGGGTTCGGGGGTGCACCTGTTGGGCTGTGCCGCGCTGGACGACACCGGCAGCCCGCGCTACTCCGTTCCCATCGCCCAACAGTTGGTCGCGGCCGGCATGCCCGTCGCCGCCCTCAGTCCTCTCGCCCTCGCCCGCTGGGTGGGCGAACGCCTCCGCGGAGAGTCCCGATGAGCCCCGAACTTCCCCCGGCCGCACCCGAGGTGACCGCTGCCGCGGTGGCGGGTCTGACCTCCCGGCTGCGCAAGAAGCTGGACGTCGCCGTGGAGACCTGTGCGGCCGTTACCGTCGTCGTGGAGGGCGCCGAGCGGCGGGTCCGGTGCGGTGCGGACGCGGAGGTCGTCCTCACCCCCGGGCCTTCCGGAGCGGTCACGGAAGCCGAGCAGGTGGTGTGCAGCTGTCTGCTGGCGCCGAGGTGCCTGCACCGTGCCGCCGTGCTGAGCGCCTGCCCGGTGGCCGATGCGGACCAGGTGCCCCCCGCGGACCCGGTGGCCGATCCCGGTACGACCGCGGGCTCCGGCACGACGGCCGACCCCGCTACGGCGACCGGCGCGGGCGCGGCAACCGGCGCGGGCGCGGCAACCGGCGCGGGCGCGGCGATCAACGGGGGCGCCGGGGCAGACCCGGGCGCCGCGTCAGCCGCGCAGGCCGTGGGAGTCCCCGCGCGGACCGACCTCACGACCGCGCAACGGGACGCCGCCCGCGCCCTGTGGGCCGCTGCGGCGGCGGCGCTGGCCGCCGGGGTGCCCGCGGCGGGTGCGGTCGCGCAGGCGGAGTTGCTGCGGGCCTCGCACTCGGCGCGACTCGCCGGCCTGTACCGCGCGGAGGGTGCGGCGCTGCGGGTGGTGCGCGGACTGCGAGGCGTCCGCTCCCGCCAGGACGGCCACCGGTTGGCCGACCTGGTCGACAACCTGCGTGAACTCCTCCTGACCACGGCTCTGTTGACCGGTCCTGAGCCGGACCCGGCATGGATCGGGTCCGCCCGCCGCGCCTACCGCCCGGAAGGCGCGCTGCGCGTACACGGAGTGTGCCGGGAGCCGGTGATCTCGGCCACCGGGTTCGGCGGGGTGGTCACGCACGTCATCTCCGACGACGGACGCTGGTTCAGCGTCGCGGACGTCAAACCGGGCGGTTCCGCCCGTGCGCGCGGCGCCGCGACGGCCACGGTCGCGCTGGGCTCGGGCAGTCTCGATCACGCCCGGCTCTCCCGCGGTGGGCTGCTGGTCTCGGGGGCGACCCTGTCGTCGGACGGCCGTCTCGGAGCGGGCAAGGGAGTCCGGGCGACGCCGGTCCCGGGCCGGTCCTGGACCTCGGGGCCCTTGGCCGCCCTGTTCACGCGCCCCCTCTCCGAGGCCGTGGGCGACGGGCCCGGGAACGCTCCGGTGGGCGACCCCGAGCAGGCGCGGCAGTCGGCCGGTGAACTGATCGGCTGCGATCTGGTCATCGTAGGAGCGTTCAACGACCAGGTACTCGCGCGGGAGCTGCTGCCCGGCGGGGCGGACCGGGACGGCCTGCTGATCCGGTTGCTGCCGGCCCACGGCCATCCCGACCTGGCGCACACCGCGAACCTCCGTCGGCTGGCGTCCCGTCCCGGGCTGCGGCTGCGCGTCGTCGGCCGTCCGGACCCCGACCGCGCCGCCACGCTCCGGCCCCTGGCCGTCGGGCCGCTGCCGGACGGCGGACCGACGACCCTGCGCCTGCCGGAGGAGTGGTCGGGCCATGCCGACCTGGGCTACGACCGTCTCGAAGGCGTCCATCTGCCGCCCGGCGACGCGCTGCCGGAGACGGCCGGGCTTCCCGGCGTCCCGCCGGACCCGGTGGCGGAGGCACCGTTGTGGCGGCTGCGGCGGCTGGTCGAGGTCGCCGTGTCGGGTGGCCGTCGAGCCGTCGCCCAACCCGCGCGCGACGGCGATCGTGCCGGGGCCGCAGCGGCCCTGCGCCGGGTCGGATTCCGCGCGGCGGCCGACCTGTTGACGGAACTGGCCGCGGAGGCTGACCGGCGCGGCCGTGACGTCTTCGGTCGCACCGAGGAGGCCGACCCCGACGCGTACGCGCGCGCCTGGCTCGCCGCGGCCGTCTACCTCGCGGGCACCGAACGGGCCCTGGTCCGGGCGACGTGGCAGCCGTCGGGCAGCTGCTGAAGTGCCGACGGACCCGGGCCCGGGCGGCGAGCCGAAGGTGTCCGGGGGCCGGTCGGGGTCAGGCCTGCCAGCGCATCAGGTTCTGGAACAGCTCGCCCTGCTCGATCGCGTCGTCGAGCGCGTGGTGCGTGTGCGGGCGGGACGACAGGAGGTGGCTCGGCATCGACCGCTTCGTCGCCTCACTGATCGCCACTTCGGCCTTGGCGGCGTACAGCGTCTTGAGGTCGAGACAGCGGGAGTGCCCGAACGGCGAACCTGCGTCGGCGAACCGCAGGAAGTACCAGTACATCCACATCCAGTCGTAGCCCAGCGGGTACGCGACGAACACCGGCGTCGCGGCCAGCTCGTCGGCCGCGGCTGCCAGCCAGGTGGCCGCGGCGTTCATGGCCCGGACGGGGTCCTGCCCTTCCCGCGCCAGCCGATCACGGTCCAACCCGCCGACCGCCAGGGCTTGTGGGTCGTAGGCGTCGCTGATCGGCTTCAACTCGGCGTAGAAGGTCCGCTCGGCGGGGTCGACGGCCCGGAACCCGGCCCCGTCACGGACCCCCGCGACCGCCAGACCGAAGCTCGACATCGAGAACGGCCCGGGAATCGGGCCGTCGGCCTCCACGTCCGCGGACACGTAGAACTCGGACTTCGCCATCGATTCTCTCCGTACTCCGAGACCTATGAGGGGAGCACTGCGCAGGTCCCGGTGAGCGCAGCCCTTCGGCTTCATCCGACCTTGCGCAGGATCACCACCCAGTCCTCGCCCTCCAGATCCTCCACGCGGTCGAGTGCCCGAGTCTCCACGCCCACGGGCAAGGAGTCCCCCACGCTCAGCGTGAGGTCTGCGGGCCGCGGCGGTCGCTCAGTCTTCCCTGTCGCGTGGCTCCTCGTTCTCGTTGCCCGATCCGCGGCGGCGACGGGCTCGTTCGGCGATTCCGCTGGAGAGCTTGTCCTTCACCGAACCGGCCCGGTCGAGGGTCTCGTTGCCGAGGCTCCGCGCGGCGCCGACGCCCTTCGATCCCGTCTCCAGGGCCTTGTCCTTCGCCTCCACCGCCGCTGCCGCCCAACGCCGCGTCTGAGACGGCTGGCGATCGGACTCGATTCCGAGCGGCCGGTAGAAGCCGGCGACCGCGGTCACGACCTGATGGGTCGACTCGACCACGGCCGGGGACTTGCTCGGGTGCAGCAGCACCTTCGCGTTGGCCTCGTCGGCAGCCGCGTTCATCCGGGCCACCAGACGTTCCGTGCTCCGGGAGATGAGGTCGAGCCGGTTGCGCCGGGCGATCCGTACTCCCTGGCGGTGCCGGTCCAGTTCCTCCGGCGCCGTGTCCCGTACCCGGTCGAGTTCGAGCACGGCGACCGCGTCCTGGAGTTGGAAGCAACGGGCCAGCACGGCGAGCCACTCCGGGGCCTTGGACTCGACCTCCTTGGCCGCCACCGCGAGCTCACCGATCTTGGCCTTGCGCTCCAGCTTCTCCGCGAGTGCGTCGAGTCGACGCAGTGCGTACACCTGGGCCGCAGCGATCGTCCCCGGGGCGTCCTGCACCTTCGACCACGTGACCTCGGAGACCCGGCCCACCTGCTCGCGGATGGTCACGGCCTCTTCGATGAGGAGCTGCGCGCCGATCACCTTCGCCAGCTCCGCGTCCTTCTGGGCCCGGAGCAGGTCGTCGACCTTCTCGTCGATCGCGGCGAGGTAGTCGGTGATCTCGTCCATCGTCTGCTGCATCGCGAGCTGCGTCATGACCGCCGCCGCATTGGCCAGCACCGCCGGGTTGGCCCGCAGCGGCCCCCCGCTCCTCGTGAACTGGATGAAACCCTTGATCTGCCCCTTGTCCCCCTTGAGCACACCCGTCTTGAGACCCGTGGTGGCGCTCTCCCGCAGCCCGTGCTTGTCGACGAGCCGTGCGGACTCCTTGGTCAGCTTCACCCAGCGGCCCGAGTGGGCCGCCAGGTCGGAACCCGTCTGCGCGGCGCCGGCCGCGCTGCCCAGGGCGGGCCCGAACCGTCGCCGTCCGAGGTCCTGCGGTCGCAGTCCCTCGGAGACGAGGAAGCGGTCGATCGTCGCCTCGTTCCCGAGGATCGTCAGGCCGTCGCCGTCGCTGATCAGCTGTATCTCGTCGTCCATGGTCAGGTCACTCCTTGTTCGGTCTCGGCCCGGACCGGGGCGCTGTCTTCCGGTTCGGCCGCACGGGCCTGGCACGCGCGCGTTCGGTGCGCACGGTGGCGGCGGCTCACAGCCCGTGGGCGTCCATCAGCCGCATCAGGTTCCGCTTGCGCTGCTGGGCGGCGCGCAGGTCGGCGACGTACGCAGTGAAGTCCGCTGTGGTCCCGAGGCGGTGGTGGCAGTCGCGGATGCTCAGCAACAGGCTCACCAGTCGCTCGTAGACGGCGTTGCCGGTCTGACGGGTGAGGGGAGCGGCCAGGCGGTGGTAGACGGCGAGGGAGTCGGCGGGGCGAGTGGGGCGTGCCTGGTCGGCGAGGGCGAGCCACTGGCCGTCGTGGACACCGAACTCCGTGGCGGCCTGCCAGGCGGCGTCGGTGTCCTTGTCGTCCAGGAGGACATCGACCAGGACGGAGCACTGGTGCGGGTCCTTCCGTGCGGCGTCGGCGCGCACGAGGGCCAGGGCGTTCTCCCGCTCGATCGGCCAACGGTCGGCGGACCGGGCGGCGACGCGCAGTCGTTGATAGGTGAGCAGGGTGCGGCAGGCGGTGAAGTGGTCGCGGCGCAGGGCGAGGAGGTCGACGGGCCGGTCGGCCCGGGTGTAACGGTGGGCGAGGTCGTCGACGAGTGCGGTGTCGACGGTGGCGAGGTCATCGCACGCGCGGATGCCCCGTTCGACCCAGTCAAGGGCCTCGGCGGGGCGGCCGGCGGTCTCCAGCTCACGGGCGATGACCAGGTGGGTGTGGCCGTTCGACGCGAGATCCGCGGCGTGCACGGCGACCACCGTGTCGATGTCCCGGCCCGCCTTCGCCAGCTGCCCCATCAGGTGCTTCTCGGCCCAGCCGGTACGGTTCGCCTGCCACGCGTCGACCGCGTACCGGCGCAGGTCGGCCATTCCCCGCTCCCCGAGCAGGTCCTCGTAGTCGAGCGGATCGATGTCGGTCAGATCGTTCGCCTCGTCGAGCGCGTGGGTCACCAGCCAGTGCGCGAGTTCCTCCGGGGCGGGGCGGGCCGCACGGCAGGCTTCGTGGTGTGCGGCGGCGAGGTCGGCGCCGATCTGACCGAGCCAGCCGTCCGAGTCCTCGATGCTCTCGACCACTGCGGCGAGCGACCCGATCGCCTCCCGCGCCAGTGCCTGGGAGTCCTTCGCCCGGCCCGACGCCGTCAACGAACGGACCGCGGACACCGCTTGCCCGGCCCGGGCCGCGTAGGCGCGGGCGTCGGCGTGTTCGACGTAGCCGTGCCGGGTGAAGGGGGCGACGTCGAGCAGTTCGCGAACCCGGGACCGGATCGCGGCCAGATCACCCCGCGCGCTCGCCGCCCGCAGTTCCAGGCGGCGGCGCACGTCCCGGTCCTCGGCGATTTCGTCCCGCACGACGGCGAGCAGTTCCTCCCGTGACAGGCCGGACAGCCAGGCGTCGAGCCCGCGGACCCGGGCCCGGGCGGACTCGCGCTGACGCGGCAGGTCGACCTCGCGCGTCAGCGCGGTCAGCCCGAGGGCGACCAAGTGCTTGCAGAAGTTGCCCTCTTGGCCGTAAGGGCAGTCGCACTCCCCCGCCAGGCCACCGCGTCCGCCCAGGGTCAGCTCCGCCTCGTACCGTTCCGTTCCCTGGACCGACGCCCTGACCCAGCCGTCGCCGACCTCCACCGCGGACACCGCGTCGACGTAGTCGAGCCCGCGCTCGAACGAACGCGCCCCGGCCAGCGAACGAAGATCCTCGTCGGTGAACTCCGCCATGCCGTCCTGGTCCTTCCCACCCGAGCCCACGTCACCGCCCTCTCCCCTGTCGGCAGGCGGTCGATGGGCCCGGTGCTCGTTTCCGGTGCCCCGTTCACCGGGCGCGTCGACATCGACATTGTTCCGGATGTCGGACGCCCTCGCACTACGCACCCGGCGACCCGGCTCGGGAAGAGGCCGTTGCCGCTGCGCGGGAGCCAGACCGCACGGACCCGGTCGCCGTCCAGCAGGTGCGCGTCGTCCTCGTGCACGACCTCGCAGAACAGCCGCACCCCGACGTCGGACGGCACCTGGGCCACGATCCGTTGGACCGCGGGCAGTGCGGTGGCGTCGGCCACCAGGGTGCGACGACGTACCTGGGGGTGCACGGTGAACTGGGCGGAGGGGCGGCTGATCCCGACGGCCCCGCCCGGGAGCACCGCCCCGGCCCACTCGGCGGCGAGTCCGCCGTCGTGGCGGCCGGTGCCCGAGTCGCGTGCGGTGACCCGTACGGTTCTCGTTCCGTCACTTCGGTGACGACCGCGGGGTGGGAAACCCCCTCGCCCCGCGGCCACGGTGAGGAGCGTGACGCCCGTGTCGATGTGGCTGCACCTGGTGAAGGTCACGCCGTCGCTGCTGGAGGAGGTGCGGACGCGCCCCTCGGTACTCGACGCGCTGTTCTTCCAGGGGGACGCCCCGCCCGGCTTCCGTCCGGTCGCCGACTCGTTCGGGCACGACCACCGCACGCTGCGCGAACTCGCCGAGGACCGCGCGCGGGTCGAGCACGGGGCGGGCTACTGGCCGACCGCCTTCCCCTGGCTGGCGCGGGCCACCGGACGGGGGTGCGCGGTCGTCGAGGGGTACAGGTTCCGCCACGGACCGGCGTTCGTCCTCCCCCCGGACGAGGTCGGGCAGGTCGCGGCGGGCCTGGCGGCGGAGAGGTGGTCGCGTACGGTGCGGGCGTCCGACTGGGACGCGGGGCGGGAGGAACGCGACCTCGACGACCTCGTCCCGTTCTTCGCCGCGGCCGGCGCGACGGGGCGGGCCGTACTCGGAGGGGTGAACTAGCCCCGCGTACGGCCCACTCGCACGGGCCCGTCGTCCCGGGCGGACCCGTGCGACCGCACGTCGAAGCGGTCGCACGATCCGCGGGCCGGGCACCTGGGACGGTCAGAGGCCGAGGCCGGTGAGGCGGTCCTCGTAGGCGATGGTGACGTCCTCCAGATCGCCCTTCGGATCGTCCCACAGGGCCGTCAGTTCCGCCTTGACGTCCGCGGGCAGGGCCTCGTAGCGCTCGGTCCAACTGTCGGCGCCCGGCGCCCAGTAGCCGACGACCTTGAAGCGGTCCGTGGGCAGGGCCAGGGTCTTGCGCAGGTGTTTGCGGACGCTGCGCAGGGCGGTGGTCTCGCCGGCCACCCAGATGTACGTGCCCGTGAGGTCGCTGTGTTCGGGGAGCGCCGTGGTGACGAGGTCCGCGAGGCGGCTCGGGCCGTGGCCGTTGCCGCCGTGGGTCCAGGTGACCTTGGCCCGCGGGTGGTCGGGCAGCGGCTGTCGGGCGCCGTCGTCGGGGATCTCGACGACCGCCCGGGTGACGACCGACTCCGGGGTGTCCTCCAGGATGCGGGCCAGTGCGGGCAGGCCGGTCAGGTCGCAGACGAGGACCTGGCGGGCGAGGTCGGCGGGCGGGTCGTAGAGGCCGGTGGGGGCGTTCAGGCCGAGGGGGTCACCGGGCCAGGCCGCCGCCGCCCAGGTGGCCGCGACGCCGTGGTCGTGGATGACGAAGTCGATGTCGATCTCGGCGGCCTCGGGACGCACCGCCCGGATGGTGTAGGTGCGCATGGGGGCGGTGGGGCGGCCCTCGGGGGTTTCCCAGCCGGTGTCGGTGGTGACGGGCAGGGAGAGGTCCTGGCGGTCGGGGCCGTGCGGGAAGAACAGGCGCACGTACTCGTCGCCCACGCCCGTCGAGACGAAGTCCGGCACGTCCCCGCCGGTCAGCGTGATGCGGACCATGCTGTCGGAGAGGCGCTGGACGCGGGACACGGTGGCGCGGTGGATCGTCATGGTTCAGTGCTCCTTGGAGGGTTCGGGGGACGGGGTGTACGCCTGCCACAGGGCCGCGTACTCCCCCGCCAGGGACAGCAGGTGCGCGTGGGTGCCCTCCTCGGCGACCCGTCCGGAGTTGAGGAGGACGATGTGGTCGGCGTCGCGGGCCTGTTCGAGGCGGTGGGCGACGATCACGCTGGTGCGGCCCCGGGTGACGCGGCGCAGTCCGTCCGTGAGCAGGGCGCGGGTGGCGGGGCCCGACTCGGCGGTTGGCTCGTCCAGGACGACCAGCGGCGGATCGGCGAGCAGGACCCGGGCCAGCGCGAGGTGTTGCACGGTGCCGTCGTCCAGGGGGGTGCCGTCCGGGCCGCCGAGGACGGTGTCCGCGGTGGTGCCCTCGGGCAGGGCCCGCGCGGCGCCCGACTCGGCCAGGGCGCGGGCGAGTTCGTCGGGGGTGGCGGTCGGGGCGGCCAGGGTGAGGTTGTCGGCGAGGGTGCCGCCGAAGAGGTGGACCTCCTGGGTCACCAGGTAGGTGCGGCGGGCGCGGTGCGCGTCGTCCGCGCCGACGGTGACGCGTCCCCGGTCGGGGCGGCCGGTTCCGGCGATCAGCCGGGCCAGGGTGCTCTTCCCGGAGCCGCTCGCGCCGACCAGCGCCACGGTGGCGCCACCGGGGACGTGCAGGGTGACGTCGTTCAGGGCCGGGCGGCTCGCGCCCGCGTAGGTGAACGAGACGCCGGACACCGAGACCGGCGGCGGAGCGGCACCGCTCGTCGGGGGTGTCGGCCCGGGGTGCGGGGGCTGGGCGGCGAGGTCGGTGACGCCGATCAGTCGGGTGAGGCCGACCGTCGCCCGTTGGATGTCGTCGAGGCTGGTGAACAGGGACCCGATCGGGCCGAACAGCCGGTGGAAGTAGAGGGCGGCGGCGGTGGCGGTGCCGAGGGTGACGGCCCCGGCATCGAGCAGCAGGTAGCCGGTGGCCAGGATGGTCGACAGGCCGAGGAACTCGGCGACGTGCAGGCCGCCGTAGAAACGGTTGGCGAGGCCGACGCCGTCCCGCTGGCGGACGACGGCCCGGGTGCTGCGGGTGGCGAGTTCCGTGAGGTGGTGTTCCTGGGACCGGTAAGCGCGGATCGTCTCGGCGCCCCGCACCGCCTCGATGACGGTCTGTCCGCGGTCGGCCTCCAGTCGGCGCACGTCCCCGTAGACGAGGTGGGAGCGGGCGAGGAAGCGGCGGGTCGCGTACCACTGGACCGGTACGCACACCAGGCCGGCGAGGGCGAGGCGCGGGTCGAGGACGGCCAGCCCGGCGAGGGTCAGCCCGATGGTGAGGGCCGCGCCGGTGAGGGTGGGCAGCACGTCGGAGGCGGCTTCGGAGATGGCTTCCACGTCGCCGGTGACCCGGGAGACCACGTCGGAGCTGCCGCTGGCTTCGAGGGTTTCGGCGGGCAGGTGCACCGCCGCCTCGAACACGTCCTCGCGCAGGGCGGCCAGGGTGTCCTGGACCAGGCCGACGAGCATCCGGCCGCCGAGGAAGGTGAGCGCGGCGCCCACCAGGGAGACCAGGACCAGCAGGGCGCCCAGGGTGAGGACATGGGCGCGGTCGGTGCCGGCCGCGTCCGCTCCGGCGACCGTGTCGACCAGACGGCCGAGCAGGGGCGGGGCGGTGAGGGTGACGGCCGTGCCGGCGAGCAGGACGAGCGTGGTGACCGTCAGGCGCCCCCGATGCAGGGCGAGGCGCCGGGCGCTCTCGCGGCGGGCCCGGCGCGGGGTGGCGGTGGGCAGCGGCCCGGCGGGGGTGCGGGGGGTGGTCGTCACCGGGGTGTTCCGTTCGGCTCGGGGGCGCCGGGCGTGGCGCTGAGGTCGATCACCTGGTCGCAGGTGGAGAGCAGGATGCGGCTGGTGGTGATGAGCACGGTGGTGCCGGTCAGTGCGCGCAGTCCTTCGGCGATGCGGCGTTCGGTCACCGGGTCCACGGCGGTGGCGGGTTCGTCGAGGACGCGGACGGGGGTGTCGGCGTGCAGGGCCCGGGCGAGCAGCAGCCGTTGACGCTGTCCGCCGGAGAGACGACGGCCCTCTTCGCCGACCTCGGCGTCGGGTCCGCCGAGGTGTTCGAGCACGTCGTCCAGGGCGGCGGCGCGCAGCAGGGCCGGGTCGGGGGTGCCGCCGGGCGGGGTGAGGTTGGCGCGCAGGGTGCCGCTGAAGAGGCTGCCGTGGTGCGGGGGTGCGGTGATGTGGGCGCGGACGCCGTCGGGGCCGAGGTCGGCGGCGTCCCGTCCCCCGATGAGGAGTTCGCCGCGGGGCGGCGGCACGCGGTGGCCGAGGCGGTCGCTGAGGTCGCGGGCGTGGGCGGGGTGCCGGGGGACGACGCCGAGGAGGGTGCCCGTCGGTATCTTCACCGGGGTGCCGTGGCCGGGCGGGTGCCAGACCAGGTCGGCGGGGGTGTCAGAGCCGGGGGCGGGGGTGTCCGGACCGGGGGCGGCCGGTGGTTCGTTGAGGAGGTCGGCGAGGCGGCGGGCGGAGGCGCGCTTGTGGGACCAGTTCGCGGCGAACGTCCCCACATGGGCCAGGGAGCCCTGGAGGAACTGGGCGAGCCCGAGGACGGTGACGAGCTGACCCACCGTCAGCTGCCCGTCGAGGGCGAGCAGTCCGGCGGCGGTCGCCAGTGCGGCGAGGAACACCCCGGACAGCGCCACGCTCAGCCCGGTGTACGCGAGGACGGCCCGGGCGGCGGCGACCGCGCCCCGGCGTGAGGATTCGCTGGCGGTCCGGTAGCGGGCGGCGGCCTCGGCGCGGGCGTTCATCCCGACGAGGACCCGCAGCCCGGTGATCATGTCGGTGGCGACCTCGCCCGCCCGGGCCGCGGAGCCCTGCTCGGCGTGTCCGCGCGCTTCGAGCGGCATCGACAGCCGACGCATCAGGACGAGGACGAGGACGGTGCTGACGATCACGCCGATGCCCAGCGGCACGGAGATCAGCAGCAGCGCGACGGAGGCGGTGAGGATCGCGGTGAGCGTGGCCGCCTGTTCGACGACGCTCCAGGACACGCCGGCGACCCGGTAGGTGTCGGAGGTGACGTGCGCCAGCGCCTCGCCGGGGCCCGGGCGGCGGCGCAGCCCGCGCGGGTCGAGGAGCCGGGTCACGGTGGCCTGGCGCAGCTCGTGTTCGGCGTACCCGTAGACGGTGACCATGGAGGCCGCGGCGCGCTGGTAGGACAGCGACAGGACGACGAACACGCCGGCGAGCACGGTCAGCCAGCGCAGCAGTGCGGACGGGTCGCCGGGGGCGATCGCCCGGTCGATGACCAGGCCGACGACGATGGGGACGAGTGCCTCGCACAGTTGGTGCGTCATGAACGCGAGGGTGGTGAGGGTGAGTCGGACGCCGCGCCCGCCGTGCAGCAGGACGAGGCGGAAGAGCCCGCCGGGGGTAGCGGGTGCGTCGTGCGGGGCCGGGGCGTCGCGGGGCGGGTGGTTCACGCGGGGTCCCGGCGGCGGGCCAGCGGCACGACCAGGGGGGTGCCGGTCTCCGGGTCGGGCACCACCCGGCACGGCAGGTCGAACACCTCCCGCACCAGTTCCGCGGTCATCACGTCCGCGGGCGGCCCCTCGGCGACCACCCGGCCGTCGCGCAGCGCGATCAGGTGGGTGGCGTAGCGGGCGGCGTGGTTGAGGTCGTGGAGGACCGCGACGAGGGTCCGGCCGGCGCGGTGCAGGTCGGTGAAGAGTTCCAGCAGGTCGATCTGGTGGGCGATGTCGAGGAACGTCGTCGGTTCGTCGAGCAGCAGGATCGGGGTCTGTTGGGCGAGCACCATGGCCACCCACACGCGCTGGCGCTGTCCGCCGGAGAGTTCGTCGACGAGCCGGCCGGACAGGTCGGTGACGGCGGTGGCGTCCATCGCCTCGGCGACGGCCCGTTCGTCGTCGGCGGTCCACTGGCGGGTCAGCTTCTGGTGCGGGTAGCGCCCGCGGGCGACGAGTTCGGCGACGGTGATGCCGTCCGGGGCGAGGGAGGTCTGCGGGAGCAGTCCGAGGCGGCGGGCGACCTCCTTGGCCCGGTAAGTGGCGATCGGGCGGCCGTCGAGCACGACCTGCCCGGCGGTGGGGGCGAGGAGCCGGGACAGCGCGCGCAGCAGGGTGGACTTGCCGCAGGCGTTGGGGCCGATGATGACGGTGAAGGAGCCGTCCGGGATGGTCAGGTCGAGGTGTTCGGCGACCGGGTGGCGGGCGTAGCCGAGGGTCACGTCCCGTACTTCCAGGCGGGCCGCGGGTGCCTCGGGGCCGGGGGCCGCCGGCTCGGCGGTGGGTGTGCGGTCGGTCGTCGGGGGCATGCGGCTTCCTCGGAGCGGGGGCGGGACGGGGGGCGTCGGGGCGCGGTCAGCGGCGGCGGGCGTACTGGCCGGCGAGGAGCCAGGCGAGGTAGAGCCCGCCGACGGAGACGGTGACCACGCCGACGGGCAGGTCGATGCGTTGGGCCACGTAGTCGGCAGCGACCAGGACCAGCGCCCCGGTGAGCGCGACCGGCGCGAGGCGCAGCGTGGTGGAGCTGCGGGTCAGTCGCTGGGCGATCTGCGGGGCGGCCAGGGCGACGAAGGCGATGGGGCCGACGGCGGCGGTCACCAGGGCGGTGAGCGAGACGCCGACGACGGTCGCGGCGAGCCGGGTGCGTCCGCCCCGTACGCCGAGGGCGAGGGCCGTGTCGTCGCCCATCTCCAGGTGGGTCAGGGGCCGCACCACGAAGACGGCGCACACCAGCAGCAGGGCGAACACCACGGCGGCCGGTCGGAACTGTTCGAAGCCCAGTCCACTGAGCGAGCCGGCGGCCCACGTCGCTGCGAGCATGGCCTGCTTGGCGTTGACGGACAGCAGCAGCATGGAGGTGAGGGAGCCGAGCCCGGCGCCCACGGCGATGCCGACGATGATGAGCCGGAACGGTTGCAGCCCGTCGCGGTAGGCGAGCACGTACACGACGAACGCGGTGATCGCCCCGCCGATCAGCGAACCGGCCGCCACGGACAGGTAGTCGGTGCCGCCGATCAGAACCAGGACGACGGTGGCGCCCGCGTAGGAGCCGGCGGAGAAGCCGATCACGTCCGGGGAGCCGAGCGGGTTCTTGGTGAGGGACTGGAAGATCGCGCCGCTGATCGCGAGGGCGGCCCCGCACAGCAGGG
Source organism: Streptomyces sp. NPDC059816 (assembly GCF_042732055.1). Classification (NCBI taxonomy): domain Bacteria; kingdom Bacillati; phylum Actinomycetota; class Actinomycetes; order Kitasatosporales; family Streptomycetaceae; genus Streptomyces; species Streptomyces sp. NPDC059816. The sequence goes on along the minus strand of NZ_JBHWIQ010000012.1, from coordinate 93,478 downwards.
CGAGCAGCAGCCGGGGCAGTCGCCAGGTGACGACGACGAGTCGGTTGCGGGGGTCGGAGTCCGGGTCGAACAGCGCGGTCAGCACCTGTCCCGCGGTCAGTGAGCGGGAGCCGGTGCCCAGGGTCAGGACGCCGAGGGCGAGCACGGCGGCGAGCAGCGCGCAGCAGACCATGACGGTGCGCCGGTCGATGAGGTACGCGAGGCCCAGTCGGCGCCAGGTCCAGCTGGCGCGGCCGAGGTCCACGGTGGTGGGGGGCGCGGTGCGGGTGCGGGTCATGGCGGGTTCGGGTTCCTGGGGGGCGGCGGGCGACGGTGCGGGTTCGGTGGTCACAGGCCGCTCGCCCTCCGGCGCCGGACGAGGACGACGAGGACGGGCGCGCCGACCAGGGCGGTGACGAGGCCGACCCGCAGTTCCCCGGACGGCAGCACCACCCGCGCCACGATGTCCGCGGCGAGCAGGAAGGAGGGCGCGACGAGCACGGTGAGCGGCAGGATCCAGCGCTGGTCGGGGCCGGTGACCCAGCGCACGATGTGCGGCACCATCAGTCCGACGAACGAGATGGGTCCGGCGACGGCGACGGCGGTCCCGGCGAGCAGGGTCACCGCGAGGACGACGCTGACCCGGGTCAGGCCGATCCGGGCGCCCAGGGACTTGGCGGCGTCGTCGCCGAGGGCGAGGGCGTTGAGCGGCCGGGCGCACATCAGCGCGAGGACCGCGCCGGCGGCCAGCAGGGGTCCGGCGACGGAGAAGATGTCGAGGGACCGTCCGCCGAGGGCGCCGACGTCCCAGAAGCGCACGGCGTCGAAGGTGGCGGTGTCCTTGAGGGTCAGCGCGGAGGTGAGTCCGCCGAAGACCGCGGTGAGGGCGACTCCGGCGAGGGTGAGCTTCACGGGGGTGGCCCCGTGCAGGCCGAGCGAGCCCAGGACGTAGACGAGCACGGTCAGGGCGAACGCCCCGGCGAGCGCGAACCACACGAAGACGGCGGGGTCGGTGAAGCCGAGCACTCCGACGGCGAAGGTCACGGCGAAACCGGCGCCCGCGTTGACGCCGAGGATGCCGGGGTCGGCCAGCGGGTTGCGGGTGAACGCCTGGATGAGCGCACCGCACAGTCCGAGGGCGGCGCCGACGACCAGTCCGATCACCGTGCGGGGCAGCCGCCCCTCGCGGACCATGATGTGTTCGTCGGACAGCGTCGCCGGGTCGACGCCCCGGCCCACGCCGAGCAGCGCGTCCCAGACGGTCGCGGGGTCGATCGCGCGGGCGCCGACCATGAGGCTGAGCAGGGCCGTCGCGAGCAGCAGGACGACGGCGGCCAGCAGGACCGGCAGACGGCGGCGGTGGCGTGCCGTCGGGGCCCCCCCCGCGGGGGGGGGCCCCCCCCCCCCCCCCCCCGCGGGGGGCGGGACACCCCGGGGGGGGGGGGTAGTGA
>NZ_JBHWIQ010000012.1:0-92038 GCF_042732055.1 Streptomyces sp. NPDC059816 | reverse complement strand
GCACCGGAGTGCGGGCCCGACGCCACCCCCGCGCGGGCGGGGGCCGTCTCACCGGGGGGTGAGGTGATCGTCACGGGGTGGGTCCTCGTGGGTGGGGGCGGGGTGCGGGTCAGGAACCGTTGCCGGCGGGGGCCTTCTCGGGGACGCCCTTCACTCCCTTGCCGGCGACCGCGTCGGCCAGCATCGGCACGTAGCGCTCGATGGCCCAGGGGATGGACAGCACGCTCGGACCGCTGGTCGCCATGCCGAGGGTCGGGTCCTGGACGAAGGCGTAACGCCCCGCCTTGATCGGCTCCCAGCGGGTGAACAGCGGGTCCTTCAGGCTGTGCTTGACCTCGCCGTCGCCGTTGGCCCAGGCCACGAAGACGTCGGCCTCGATGGTGTCCAGCTTCTCCAGGCTGACGCCGCCGTACCAGTTGGTGCCCTTGGCGGTGTCGGCGATCTTCTGCATCGAGGGGGTGTTCTTGAAGCCCATCTCGGTGAGCAGCCGGACCCGCGGGTCGTAGTTCAGGTACAGGCCCAGCTCGGTGGAGCCGGGGGCCAGGCCGAGCCCGTAGGCGAAGGTGGTGTCCTTGAACTCCGGGTTGTCCCGGGCGACGGCGGCGAGCTGCCCCTCCACGTCGTTGACGAGTTCCTCGGCCTTCTCGTTCTCGCCGAGCGCCTTGCCGATGGTCTGGGTCATGCTCTGCCAGGTGCCGCCGTCCCAGGGCTTCTTCAGGTACGGGAGGGTGGGCGCGATCTCGCCCAGGCGCTCGTAGTCGACGTCGCTGAGACCCGAGTAGAGGCCGACGATCAGGTCGGGTTCGAGGGAGAGGATCTGCTCGAAGTCGAGTTCGCCCGAGTCGCCCTGCTTGAGGACCTCCGGCATCTTCCCGCCGAGCTTCTCGACCTGGGTGCGGAACCAGGGGGTGTGGCCCTCCTCGTCGCCGCCCCACTGCTCGTCGACGCCGACGGGGACGACGCCGAGCGCGGCGACGACGTCCGGGGACATCCAGCTCAGGGCGACGACCCGCTGGGGCTTCTCGGTGATCTCGGTGCTGCCGTGGGCGTGCTTGATGGTCACCGGGAAGGCGGCGGAGCCCGCGGCGGCCTTGTCCTTCTTCCCGGATTCCTTGTCGGTGCCGCCGCCGGATTCCGCCGTACCGCCTCCGCAACCGGTCAGGACGAGCGCGGCGGCGAACGCGAGCCCCGCGACGCGGGTCCACGCCCCGCGTCGGCGGGCGGCGGGAGCGGCCTTCGGTTCGGCCGTGGGCAGGGACATGCTTCTCCTCGGTACTGCGCACCGCGGGGCGGCACGACGACGGGCGGAATGGTGAAAGCCGGACGCCGCGGTGCGACACGCGTGCCTACGGCTCCGCGCACCTCAAGTTAGGCAACCCTCACTTCGCTCCACGCTAGGGAACCGGAGGGCCGTCGGGCGTCGCGCGACGGCCAGGGTGCGTCGCGAATCGGCCACCCGCCGATCGGGGGGTCAGGAGGCGGAGGCGGGCAGCGCCCGCAGGTACTCGGTCGGGCTGCTCCCGGTGATCCGCCGGAAGGCGGCGCTGAAGGCGCTGGTCGTGGAGTAGCCGCAGCGGTGCGCGACGAGGTTCACCGGCTGCCCCTGACTGAGCAGGGTGATCGCGGCGGACATCCGCACCAAGGCGCGCCAGCGGGTGAACGGCATCCCGATGTCCTGGGCGAAGGCCCGGGTGACCGTCCGCACGCTCAGCCCGTGGCGGGCCGCGAGGACCTCCAGCGACAGATCGCTGTCCGGGTCGCCCAGCACGTCGTGGGCGAGGGACCGGATGCGCCAGTCCTCGGGGACCGGCACGTCGAGGGCGGGCAGCGGGTCGTCCTGGAGGTGCTCCAACACGACCCGCTGGGTGCGCAGCCGCAGGTCGTCGTCCATGGCGGTGGCGTCGAGGTGGAGCAGCATCTCCTGGAGCGCCCGCCCGACCCGCAGCGCGCGCGGCGCCGACCAGTCGCGGGGCGCGGCGGACCGGGTCACGTACGTGTAGCAGGCGACGCTGCCGGGGTCGGAAGCGGCGGCGTGCGGGGTGCCGGGCGGCACCCAGACGCCCTGGCCGGGCACGAGTCGGCGCACGGTGGCGGGGGTCCACAGGGTCATCGAGCCGCTGTGCGGCCAGACGAGGAGGGCGTCGGTGTGCGTGTGCACGCCGGGGTGGGCCGGGCCGTTCGGCTCGTTCCCGTCGAACACGGCGGTGGTCAGGAGGTAGGGCGGCTGCACCTCGGCCCCGCCGATCGCTGGGTCGGACCAGCGGAGCGGGGGCCCGGGGGGCGGCTCGCCCCACGGGCGTCCTGAGATCGCAGCAACCGGCATGAAGTTAGGTTAACCTAAGTAACCGTACGGATTCCGCCACGGGTGCGCTGTCTTTCGCGGGGTGCGTGGGTGGCTCCTGCGGTGCGTTGTCCCGTGCGGGTGCGGGGTGGTTGCTCGCGCCGTTCCCCGCGCCCCTATCGGGGCACTCCTCCCCCACCACCGAGAGGCACCCCCAAGGGGCGCGGGGAACTGCGCAAAGCAACCGCGCACCCGCCCAGGACCGCACACCGCCAGGTGCACGCACCCAAGGGGCGCGGGGAACAGCGCGAGCAACCAACAACGCACCCGCAGCCGAGCACCCACCGCAAGAGGCACCCCCAAGGGGCGCGGGGAACGGCGCGAGCAACCACAACGCACCCGCACGGGACAACGCACCGCGCGACACCAGCAGCAGCAACAGCTACTCGTCGAAGTGAACGGTCCCGTCCTCGTCCATACGAGGATGCATCCGCTCGGGCCCGTACGCATCGACGTCGGAGGCCCGAGCCCCCTCGGGCCCGTCCTCCCCCCACCGAACCATCCGCTCGATCCGGCACACCCGGAAGTGCTCACCCCCGACCCGCACCTCGTCCGCCCGGGCCGCCGCCCGAAACCGCTCCGCGGCCCGCGCATAAGCAGCCGTCCGCCGCGCGTCGAGCCCCATCGCCCGCGGCCAGAAGTCCCTCAGCGCGTCGAACAGGAGCCGACGCGCATCGTGCGGGGTCGGCGCCAGCGCGCCCCGGGGCCGCCACCGCTCGCCCTGCCGCTCGGCCACACAGAACCCGACCGGGAGCAGCGCCACCTCGGGATGGGTCCGCACGGCCCGGGCGCTGTCCTCGCGCATCTCCCGGGAGAAGGACGTCCCCTGGTAGCAGAAGTCCCGCAGGGCCAGCTTCAGGGCCTCGGCCATGAGCCCCCGTTCCCGTGCGGGGTCGAGTGCGGTGCCCACCTCGGGCAGCGGAGTGCCTTCCTTCGGGAACTCCCAGGAACGGTCCGCGGGTTCGGGGTCGGTGGACCGCGGGGGCTCCAGCCCTTCGGCGCCGCCCCGGGCGAACTCGTCGCCGCGGACGACCCGGTAGCGACGTCCCAGCACCGCCACCTCGTTGACCGGCTCGCGCTCCAGCACCGCTACCGCGGCGAGGAGTTCACGCCGGGCGGCGGGGTCGTCGGTGTCGTCCTTGGCCTTGAACCACAGATGGGAGTTGAGCGAATCCCGGGCCTCCTGCGGACGGCCGGCGATCACCGGCGTGAGCACGCTCCACCGCCGCTCGCCGTCGGGTTCCTGCACGGCGAGCCCGAAGACCGGCCCCCGCAGGAGCAGGTGCGGATAGCGGTAGGACGCCTCCACCGCATCCGCCTCGGTGACCCACTCGGCGGGGTCGTCCCGTTGGACCAGGCCGTCGTGCACCCGGTCGAGCTGTCGCTTCCAGTCGTCACCCATGCGCACATTGTGGTGAGGCCGGCGGGGCCACCGACCATATCGGCGCAACTGACCGGACCTGTTCGCCCCGTGCCCGTCTTCGCACGTCAGCCCGGGGGCGCGGGCCGAACCCCCGCTCCGGCGCACGGGGGTGGCGCACGGGAACACCCGGAGCGCGACGGATCCGAGGCTGCGGACGCGCTCTCATACGAGGCTCGAACAATGGGTGAGCCCTCTCTCACACCGGGCCCCGAGAACCCCCTGATTCCCGGCAAATTCCCCGCCCGGCTCCCCCCGTCCTCCCAGGTGGACACGGTCCACGTCCGCCCCTTGCACCCCCCGCGCGCCCCTACGCGCCCCTACTGAACAGATACCTCGCTCACCACGTATCTCCTGGCAGCACAGGTCGTGCGCCCGGGAGTTGCCGAGCCGAAAACCTCGCCCACAACGACCGAAACTCAACTCCCGGATGACCCAAAGTCCACTTCAGCCGCATACGACATGAGAATCCTCTCCTCTTTTCCGTCACCTGTTTGATTGGACTGGACACTCTCCCTATGAGACTCAGGAAGGCCAATCTGGCGATCACGGTGGTGGCAGCCCTCGCGGGTGCCGGCATGGTGGCCGGGCGGGCCCTCGTCGACGGGAGCGAGCCCCTTGACCTGGGGCCCGTGATCGACGTGAGTGGACCCGAAGCCAGCGATGTCGCCCCTTCGCAGACGGTCTCGCCGCCCCCCATATCGCCCCAGGGCCCGAAGACCCCCCTACCCGACCCCAGCAGTACGGGGGTGAGGGCCACCCCCAGCGCGTCCTCGCTCCCGACGGCCGTGCCGTTCCCCCCGGGGCACCGTGCCGGATCGAGCCCCTCGGCCACCGGACCGCCCGGTGGCCGCCCCGTACCCACCCCCACCCCACCCCACAGCGCCAACAGACCCCCGTTCCCCGACGATGACCTGAGCGAGGACGACGAGGACGAGGGCCGTGGCGACAGCGACGAGAACGATGACGTGAGCATCGGCGAGAGAGAGGAAGGAGGCGACGACTAGGAGTGCGTAGGCACACCGCCAGCGCCCGATCGAGGATCGTGGGCTGGATGATGCTCTTGGTGGGTGCCGCGATCGCGGCACCCACCGTCGGCCTCATCGTCGTCTGGCAGGCCCAGCTCGACGCGAAGCTCGACGACCAGTTGCAGCGCGAGGTCGAGAACCTGCGTCACTTCGCGAAGCAACGTGACCAGAACGGCCAGAAGTACACCGACGGTTCGGTGCTGCTGATGCGGTTCATGACGGTCAACCTCCCCAACCGGGACGAGACGTTCTTCAGCATCGTCGACGGCCGGGCCGATCGGCGCAGCCCGAAGGACCCGCCCCTGCGGTTGGACAACAAACCGGAGGTGGTCAGCAAACTGGCCGCGCTCAGCGGGGCCAAGACCCAGACGGGCTGGCTGGACACCTCGAAGGGCCGGGTCCGCTACGGCGTGGTGCCGGTCCGGGTCGCCGGGGACACCCGGGACATCCGGCTCGTCCTGCTCGAATTCCGCGACCGGCAGCTGGCCGAGCAACGGCGGCTGGCGAAGATGCTGTTGGCCACCGGGCTCGGGGCACTCGTCTTCGCGGGCCTGGCCAGTTGGCTGGTCGCCGGACGGGTGCTCGCACCGGTCCGGTTGGTCCGCCAGACCGCCGCGCGGATCAGCGAGTCCGACCTCACCCAGCGGCTGAACGTGGCCGGGCACGACGACGTCGCCGCCCTCGCCCACACCTTCAACCGGATGCTGGACCGACTGGAGCAGGCGTTCACCGCGCAACGCCGGTTCCTCGACGAGGTCGGCCACGAACTGCGCACTCCCATCACGGTGGTGCGCGGACACCTGGAGCTGATGGACGGCGTCACCGCGGGCGGCGTCCGCGGCACCACCGCCTGGGAGGGCCAGGTGCCGGTGCTCGACGCCTGGTCACCCTGGAACGGCGGCCCCCGCGAACTCGGACCGGAGGACCGGGCCGCCACCCGGGCCCTGGTCCTGGACGAGCTCGACCGGATGAGCCGGATCGTGGACGACCTCCTCACCCTCGCCAAGGCGGAACGACCCGACTTCCTCACGATGGGTGAGACCAACCTCACCGATCTCATCGTGGACGTCGTCGCCAAGGCCCGGGCGCTCGGCAGCCGGCACTGGCGGGTCGCCGCGGTCTCCGAGGAGACCGTGCTGGTGGACGGTCAGCGGCTCACCCAGGCCCTGATCCAACTGGCCGCGAACGCCGTACGGCACACTCTGGACGGCGATCTCATCGAGATGGGGTCCACCATCCGGGACGACCGGGTGCTGTTGTGGGTCCGGGACACCGGGCCGGGCGTCGGACCGATGGACAAGGAACGGATCTTCAACAGGTTCGCCCAGGCCAATCTGATCGGCGCGGCGGGCAAGTCGGGTTCCGGTCGGGCGGGCACGGGCATCGGGCTCGGACTCGCCATCGTCCGGGAGATCGCCGAAGCACACGGCGGCACCGCCTGGGTGGAGGACGCCCAGACCGGCGGCGCCCGCTTCGTGCTGGATCTGCCGGCCTACTACCCCTGGGAGGAAGGACACCATGCACCGGATTCTCATAGCGGAGGACGAGGCGGGAATCGCCTCTTTCGTGGAAAGAGGCTTAAGGGGATATGGGTTCGCTACCTCCGTGGTGGGTGACGGACTGTCCGCCTACGAACAGGCCAGGGCGGGCAACTGCGACCTGATGATCCTGGACCTCGGGCTGCCCGCGGTGGACGGTCTGACCGTGCTGCGGAAGCTGCGCGAACTACGGGTGACCCTGCCCGTGGTGATCCTCACCGCCCGCGACAGCGTCTCCGACGTCGTCGCCGGACTGGAGGGCGGCGCCGACGACTACGTCTCCAAGCCGTTCGCCTTCGAGGAGTTGCTCGCCCGGGTGCGGCTGCGGCTGCGGGCCGAGGGCGGGCCGGAGGGTTCGCTGCTGCGGGCCGGCGACCTCGTCCTGGACCTGCGCACCCGACGGGTCCATGTGAACGGACGGGTCGCGGAGCTGTCCGCCCGGGAGTTCGCGCTGACGGAGGTGTTCATGCGCAACCCGGACCAGGTACTCACCCGGGAACAACTCCTCAGCCGGGTCTGGGGGTTCGACTACGACCCCGGATCCAACATCGTCGACGTGTACGTACGGTACGTGCGCCGCAAGCTCGGGCCCGACCGGGTGGAGACGGTACGCGGCGTGGGCTACCGGCTGCGGGCCTGACCGAGCCCGAGCCACCGCCCCGCGCCGGGCCCCGTCCCGCCGCACCCCTCTTACCCCCCCCTGCACCACCCCCCTGTACCTCCACCCCCACCAGGGCCCGAACCCCACCCCCGAAGGGCCCGTCCCCTCACGCCACCGGGACCCGGCACCGCCCGGGTCCGGTGTCCCTCGCACCACCGGAACGTGATTCCCCGTCACGTCGCGGCGGACCGGAGCGGCCCCTCCCGGAGACCCCGGCAGGGGCCCCGCCCGCCGACGCACCGCCGACGCACCGCCCCCGGCCCGCACCGGCCCACCCACGCTCGCCCCGAGGGGCGTTCGACCCCCCGCGAGCACCGTGTCCCAGCCGGCGGACCGCCCCGAAACCACCGCCACCGCACAGCATCGGACAGCCCATGTCCGTGCCCACTCACCTGGGCGGACACCCGCTCTGACAACGTTGTCGGCCCGGTGAGAGGTCTCTCACGGCGATCTCACGGGTGACTCATCACCTACCCGCATGCTTCCGGGCCAAGACATCCACCCCCGGATGTCCCAACTCCCGCAGTGGCCATAGCCTTTCACAGGCTGCGACCACTGGTTCAGCCAGGAGCACCCCATGAAGAAACTTCTCGACAACGCACGCACCTTCCAACAGCGTGTCGCGCCGGAGAGCGAGATGTACCGGCAGTTCGCCGCCGGTCAGAGTCCCGGGACCCTCTTCATCACCTGTTCCGACTCGCGGATCGTGCCCTCGCTCATCATGGGCTCCGCGCCGGGCGAGGTCTTCGAGCTGCGCAACGCGGGCAACATCATCCCCCCGTACCGGCCCGGGCGGCAGTCCGGTGAGGCGGCCACCGTCCAGTACGCGGTGGACGTGCTGCGGGTGCAGGACATCATCGTCTGCGGGCACTCGCACTGCGGCGCCATCGCCGCGGTCGCCCAGGAGCAGGACCTCACCGCCCTGCCGAGCGTGGCGGAGTGGGTGTCCTTCGCCCGTCCCGGACTGGCCCCGATCCTCGGCAGCCCGCCCGAGGACCCGACGCTGTCGAACTTCGTGCAGACCCACGTCGTCTCCCAGTTGGAGACCCTGCGCGGCTACCCCGAGGTGCACACGGCCGTGGCGGACGGGCGGCTGAGGCTGCACGGCTGGTTCTACCGCGTGGACACCGCCGAGATCCACGAACTCGACGAGAACGACGGCGCCTTCCACCGTCACTGAGCTCGGAGCCGGGCCGGTCCAGGGGCCCGGCGGACGAGGCGCGGGGCCAGGGCTCAGGCCCCCGTCCGCCCGTCAGGACCCCGGATGCGGCTCGGCTCCGGCGGGGCTCCCGCGCCCCGCACCGGTACGGGACGGACCACGCCCCGTGCGGACGGCCCGGACAGCACTCACGTGCGGACGCGCCGTCCCGTACCGGACACCTGCGACAACCCCTCGCACGGGCACCTCGTGAACCGGCCCGAGAGCCGGTCCCCGGGACCCCTCCCCCACGGGTCCCGTTCCCTCACCCCAACCCCCCACGGACGCACCTGGTCGTCGGCCCCGCGCTCCCCCATGGCGCACCGGACCGGCCGGCCGGATGCGGTGAAAGGAACGATCGCTGTGTCAACTGACCGAATACGCGCAGGAAGTACGGGACGCCACGCGCGACGGAGTCCCGACTCCAACCCCGGCTCCACCCAGAGCAGCGGTAGCGGTCCCAAGATGTCGAACGCGGAGCCTTCCATGAAGGACGCGCTCGGCACCGACATCATGGCGTCGATCGTCGTCTTCCTCGTCGCGCTCCCCCTCTGCATCGGTGTCGCGGCGGCATCGGGCGTCGCACCCGCCCTCGGCATCATCACCGGCATCATCGGTGGTCTGATCGTGGGCTTCCTGCCCGGTAGTTCCCTCCAGGTGTCCGGCCCCGCGGCGGGCCTGGCCGTCCTGGTCCTGGAGTTCACCACCGAACACGGCGTCGAGCTGCTCGGCCCGGTGGTGCTCATGAGCGGCCTCATCCAGATGGCGCTGGGCGTGCTGAAGGCGGGCGGGCTGTTCCAGTCCATCTCCCTCTCGGTGGTCCAGGGCATGCTCGCCGGCATCGGCCTGCCGCTGATCCTCAGCCAGATCTACGCACTGGTGGACTCCAAGCAGCTCGGCACGCCGATGAAGAACGTGGGCGGCCTCGGCGACCTGGCCACGGCCGTCGCGGGCAACCCGCAGAAGGTCGCGGCGCTGGTGCTGGGCCTGATGGCCATCGTGCTGTGCTTCGTCTGGTACAAGATGCCCGCCCCGCTGAACAAGGTCCCGGCCCCGCTGATCGCGGTGGTCCTGGGCTGCGTCGTGGGCGTGATGCCCGGATTCGACGTCAAGAAGGTCGAGTTCGGCAACATGATCGAGGCCATCACCTTCCCCACCCCCGATGCGCTCGGCCACCTCTTCGCCCCCGACGTCCTCATCATGATCATCACCTTCACGGTGATCGCCTCGGCGGAGTCGCTGTTCAGTGCGGCGGCCGTGGACCGGATGCACACGGGCCCGCGGACCAAGTACAACCAGGAACTGTTCGCCCAGGGCGTCGGCAACGCGGCCTCCGGCCTGGTCGGCGCCATGCCGCTGACCGCGGTGATCGTGCGCAGCGCGGCCAATGTGAACGCGGGTGCCAAGACCAAGCTCTCCCGCATCCTGCACGGTGTCTGGCTGCTCGGCTTCGGTCTGCTGCTGCCCGGTCTGCTGGGCCTCATCCCGATCGCGGTGCTCGCCGGTGTGCTGCTGCACGCGGGCTGGAAGCTCTTCAACCCGCCCGCGTTCGTCAAGATGTGGAAGACGGACCGCGGCGAGGGCATCGTCATGATCATCACGACGGCCGCCATCTTCTTCGCCAACCTGCTGGAGGGCGTGCTCGCCGGTCTCGCGGTCGCCGTGGTCCTGGTGGCGCTGCGGATGTCGCACATGAGCATCAAGGAGACCATCAAGGGTGACACCGGCCGGCTGGAGCTGCGCGGCAATGCGACCTTCCTGCGCCTGCCCCGGCTGATCGAGGCGCTGGAGGCCATCGCCCACCTGCCGCGGGTGCACGTGGACGCCACCAAGCTGTCGCACCTGGACCTCGCCTGCCGCAGTCAGATCGAGGAGTGGGGCGAGCAGCGCAAGAAGGCGGGCGCCCTGCACGTGGACGTGCGGTTGCCCGATGCCAAGGGCGCCAAGGACGCCAAGGACGCCGAGAGCTTCGACGCAGACGGTGGGCTCGACGAGCCCGTGATGAGCGCGACCCCCGACCAGCAGACCCCGGTGGAGGTCACCGCGGAGCTGCCCGGAAGCCGGAACGGGGTCGGAGCCGGCGTGGGCGAGAACGTCGGACCGGGCGCCTACCCGGGGACCCACCCGGCACCGTCCGCCTCGGACTTCACGGACACCCTGCCCCCGACGCACGAGCGCTCCCGGCCCTACCAGGAGGCCGCGTACCAGCACTCCACGGCTCAGGGCCACCCGCACGGCCACCCCGCGCACGCCGGCGGGCACGCCCGCCCGCACCCCCAGCACACCCACCCCGGGCACCACCCGCAGTACCACCCGGGACAGGTGCACCCCGCCCAGACCCAGCCGGGCTACGCCACGCACCCGGGACAGGTGCACCACCACCTGCACTACCCGCACCCGCACTACCAGCCGTACCCGTACCCGCAGCAGGGCTACCCGCCCCAGCCGTACCCGGCCGGTCCGCAGTACCAGGCGCACGACACCACCGGCCAGCAGCCGGTCTACCCGGAGCCCGCTCCGGGCGGCTACTGGGACCCGAACGGCGAGTGGGCCGCCCCGACCCACGGCGAGGGGAGCCGACGATGAAACCGAGGCTGACGGCCGACGAAGAAGACGGCCTGTTCCAGCTGCTCCGTTCCCTGCACACCTTTCTGACGGCCTGTCAGGACGAGGAATGCCCGGAGCTCCGGCCCGATCTGAAGGCCGAGGACACGTCCCGCGCCCCGCTGAACGGCATTCCGTCCCCCGCTGACCGCACGACGCACTCCCACGCGTACGCCCGTTCCACCACCCCCCACCCGGCGACCGCCCACCCCGCCGATCCGGACCGGGGCCAGTCGGTCCGCTCGGCGCACCCCCACCACGAGGCGACCACCCCGGGGGAAAGCCCGGGAGGAAACCCGGGGGGACACCCGCACTGCGCCCGTGGTGCGCACCACCCCACCCCCGGGGCCGTTCGGCCCACCGCCGTGCCGGCGGCCCCGGGCGAGGACGCTGCGCACCCCACGGGCGCGGAGCGGTTCCTCACCGAGACCGCCGCCGGACCGGCCGCCACCGGTCCGGCGGCAACCGAGCCGGTCACGGCCGGCTCGGCCGGCCGGGCCGGCGAACTCGGTGCAACCGGGTTACCGACCCGGGACCGCGCCGGCGCCACCGCCCGTCTGGAGGCTCGCAGGGCAGCGGCGGAAGCCGAAGCCAAAGCGGCACGCGGGGGTTGAGCGGACCCTCCTCCGCTCACGTGCCCATCCCTGCCGGTCGGACACCGCCGACCGACCGGCCCGCGGCCGGGCCCCCCCTTGGCCCATGGGGGGGCCGCGCCCCCGAGCCGGCCCCGAGCCGGGCCCCCCCCCCCCCCCGGCCAGGGGTGGACCCCCCCTTGGCCCATGGGGGCTCCGGCGCCCCTCTGCGTCCCCGTCGCAGGGCCCGACCCCCGCCAGGACCTGGGGAGAACCCCCTGGTGGATAGGCGGGCGCACCGCACTGCGGGGCGGGCACCTGCACTGACAGTGTTCCCGTCATGATCTCCCAACGGCTCCACGGAAGACTGCTCGTCTCCAGCACGCTCGCCCTGACCTTCGCCGTGTCCCTGCCCGGCGGGACCGCGCACGCCGTCTCCCCCGCTGCCGCCCCGCCCGCCGCCGCGGCCGGGCACCCCCACCACACCGGACGCGGTGCGGTGGTCTCGGCGACGCTGGTGGCGCAGTGGGACGCCGATCGGGTCAGGGCGCACCTGGCGCAGGCGCACATCAAGGCCGACCAGGTCCGCCACGGGGTGCGGGCCCATCGGCTCGTGTACCGCACGATCGACATCACGGGCCGGCCCACCACGGCCAGTCAGCTGGTCGTGGTCCCCGCCAACGGCGTGCGTGACCTGCGCGTGGTGTCCTGGCTGCACGGCACCACCGTGTTCCGCGGTGACGTGGCCTCAATGAACGAACGGTCCACGGACCGGGCCGCCGCCCTCCTGTTCGCCGGCGCGGGCCACGCGGTGTCCGCGCCGGACTACCTGGGCCTGGGCGAGGGCCCCGGCTTCCACCCGTACGGGCATCCCGAGGGGACCGTCAGCGCCGCGGTGGACGCGCTCCGGGCGACCCGGACCTTCGTCCGGCAGGACGGCCGTGACCTCGAACGCCGGGTCCTCATCAGCGGTTTCTCCCAGGGCGGCCCGGCCACGATGATGCTCGGCCGGGCCCTGCACCGGGGCGCCGACCGCTACTTCCGGCCCGGCGCGCTGGCGCCCGTGGGCGGGCCGTTCGACCTCAGCGGCTTCGAGGCCGCCGCCGCGGACGACCGGGTCGTCCGCTCCTCGCTCTACCTCGCCTACTTCGCCACGGCGTGGCAGCGGATGTACGGGCTGTACGACACGCCGAGCGAGGTGTTCCGCGCCCCGTACGACACGGTGGTGGAGACCTTGTTCGACGGCCACCACCGATCGTCGGAGGTGGCCGCCGCGCTCCCGGCGACGTCGAAGGAGCTGTTCACCCCGGAGTTCCTCGACCGGGTCCGACACCCCACCGGGGAACTGCGTCAGCAGCTGCGGGCCCTGGACACCACCTGCGACTGGCGCCCCGACGTGCCCGTGCGCATCTTCCACTCCCCCGACGACGCGGACGTCGCCTTCACCAACGCGCGGCACTGTAGCGGGCAGTTGACCGCGAACGGCGTCGAGCACGAGGTCGTGCGGGTGCCGGGCGACCACAACGGCAGTGTGCGTAGCGCCCTACCGCAGGTGGTCGGCGTCTTCGGCAGGGCGCCCCACTGATCCGGGTGCCCCGGGCACGACCAGGGTGACGACGGTGGCCGTGCCCAGCGAACCCCCGGTGGGGATGCGCCGGGTGCGGACCGGGTGGTCGCCGGCCAGTCGGCGCACCCCTTCGGCGGTCGGCTGCTCCCGGCCCCGGGTGAAGCGTATGAAGCTCACCCGGGTGCCGGGGGCCGGGTCCAGTCGCCGGTACTGCCCGTAGGTGACGGCGTCGCACCGCGAGTACCAGCCGTTCTCCGGCTCGTACGCGGTGACCAGCAGACACCGTTCGCCCGGCCCGGCGGCCAGCGCACGGGCCACCGGCACGGTGGAACGGTGCTGGTCCATCGGCCCGGGCATGGCTCCGTGGGCCACCACGTGGACCGTACCGAGCAGGGTGAGGACCGCCATGCCGGCGGTGGCCGTCAGCACGGGCACGGCCCGGGCCCCGAGGGCGCCCCTGACGGTCTGCACGCCCAGCACGGTGAGCAGTACCACCGGCAGGTAGACGAACCGGGGTTCGCCGTCGGTGGCCAGGCCGAGCACCACGAACGTCAGGACGGACGCGGAGCCCAGGAACACGGTCCGCCGGTCGCGGTCGGCGGGGTCGCCGCCCCTGGTCCGGCGCACTGCCGCGACCAGTGCGACCAGTCCGACGACGAGGCAGAGCCCGCCGAGGTCACCGGCCAGCCGGTACGGGAGGATGCCGAGGTAGTACAGCAGACCGTCGCCGATGAACGCCCGCTCCGCCTGCTCGGTGGCCCAGGTGAGCAGTCCCACGGGGGAGCCGGTGAGCCGGACGGCCTGGACGAGGTGCGGCAGGGTGCCGAGCAGGACGAGCGCACCGACGAGTGCGAGCCGGCGGCCCTGCGCCGCCCAGGCGCGCGGACCGTAGGCGATCAGGGCGCCCAGGGCGATGGCCAGCAGGTTGCCCACCACCCCGTAGCGCAGGTAGAAGGCCGCCAGCACCACCGGCGGCAACGCCCAGAGGGCACGCGAGCCGGGCTTCTCCTGGACCCGGACGAGGATCCACACGACCACGACGAGCAGCCCCGTCGCCCCTATGTCGGTGAGGTACTGGGGCAACCGCCGCAGGAAGCCGAGCCCGCCCAGCAGGAGGAGCACCACGAGCGCCGACTGCCGGGCGGAGGTCCAGTGCGCGACCACCAGGTACGTCACCGTGACGGTCGCCAGCGCCAGCAGCAGCCCGACGACCCGCAGGGCGCCCACGTCCTCGTGGACGCGCAGGGCGAGGCTGCCGAGGAGCGGGAGCACGGGTGGCCGGTAGGGACCCCAGCCGGCGGCGGGCGTGCCGGCGCCCGACCAGGAACGCGCCCGGTTCCCGCAGACGGACTCCTCGTGGCCGATCAGGGATTCGTGGTCCTGGAGCACCGCCCAGGCACCCGCGGTGAGGACCAGCGGTCCGGCGAGGAGGGCGCCGGACGGAACCTGCGGGGCACCGCACGGGTCCGCCGGGCCGGCGGGGAGCCGGCGCAACAGTCGGCTGCCCCACCACAGCAGGGGCCCGGCGAGCAGCAGGTACGGCCAGGGCTGCCAACCCGGTAGCCAGGCGCCGGCGGCGACGGCCAGCTGTTGCAGTACGGCGACGGCGGCCAGGAACAGCCCGGCCCGCCAGGACCACAGGCGTGGCGGGGTGAACGGCGGGCAGGGGGTCGCACGCATCGGGGCGGTTCTCCTGGAAGGTCGGCAGCGGTCATGGGATCCGCTCGGGCCCATGAGGCGACGGCCACGGCCCGGGCCGGGCGGCCGGCCCCGTCCGGTCGTACCGGCGGGGCTAGAGTCGGGGCATGCCGACGCACGCACGCGCCCGCCTCCTGGCCGCCGCCGAAGAGTTGTTCTACGCGGAGGGCATCCGCGCGGTCGGGGTCGAGCGGCTCCTGTCCGCCTCCGGCGTGGGACGGGCGTCCTTCTACCGGCACTTCGCGGGCAAGGACGAACTGGTCGTCGCCGTGGTCCAGGGGTACGGCGTCCGGTTCCTCGCATCGCTCTCCCAGGACGTCGCGGCCCGTGGCGGCCACCCGCTGGCCGTCTTCGACGCGCTCGCCGACCGCTTCGAACGGGACGACTACCGGGGGTGCGCGGCGATCAACACGATCATCGAGAGCGCGGACCCGGCGAGCGCCGCGCACCGGGTGGCCGCCGCCCACAAGGACGACGTGGTCCGCTACCTGACCGGCCTGCTCACCGCGGCGGGCTCTGCCCGTCCCGCCGAACTCGCCGACCAGTTCCTGCTGTTGATCGACGGTGCGATAGTGACGGCACAACGCGAACGCGACGCCCGCGCCGCGCACCGGGCCCGGACCATCGCCGCGGCCCTGCTGACCGGAGCGCAGCCCGACTCCGCGGGCTAGGAGGTCCCGCGGAGGGCGACCTACGCGCTGCGCTTGCGGGGCGCGGCGGACTTCTTGACGGTCGCCGCACCGGTCGCCACACCGGTCTTCGCACCGGTCTTCGCGGCCGTCCCCTTCTTCACCTTCGCAGCGGTCTTCGCAGCGGTCTTCGCCGCCGTCTTGGTTGCCTTCTTCGAGGTCTTCTTCGAGGTCTTCTTCGGGGCCTTCTTGGCCGTCCTCTTCGCTGCCGGGCCGGTCGACTTCTTCGTGGACGCCTTGCGGGGCGTGCCCCCGGGCTTCTTCCGGGCCGCCTCGACCGAGCGTTCCAGGATCGCCGCGAGATCGATGACGTCCGCTCCCGCCGGCCCCTGCGGCCGGCTCGGCTCGGGGAGTTCGCCGGCGAGCTTCGCGGTGATCAGCTCGTCCAGCGCGGTGCGGTACTCGTCGTGGACGGAGTCCGGGTCGATCTCGCCCAGCGTGTCCATCAGGGCGTCCGCGAGGTCGAGTTCGGCGTCCTTGACGGTGACCCGGCCCTCGGGTGCGACGTGGTCGGTGGAGCGGATCTCGTCGGGCCACAGCAGCGCGTGCAGGCACAGCACCTCGCCCACGACCCGGAGCATCGCCAACCGTTCGCGGCCCCGCAGGGCGAACTTCGTCAGGGCGATGTTCCCGGTCCGCCGGAGGGCCTCGCGCAGCAGCACGTACGGCTTCGCCGCGTCCGCTCCGTTCACCGCCAGGTAGTACGCGGCGTCCATCTGGAGGGGATCGATCCGGTCGGCCGGCAGCACCGCCACGACCTCGATGGTCTTGGTGGTGCGCAGCGGCAGGGACGCGAGGTCCTCGTCGGTGACGGTGACGACGGTGCCGTCCGGCATCTCGTAGCCGCGGACGGTGTCGGCGGCGGCGACCTCCTCGTCCTCCAGTTCGCACACCTTGCGGTAACGGACGCGACCGCCGTCCGCGGTGTGGATCTGCCGGAAGGACACCGCGCGGTTCTCGGTGGCGCTCATCAGCTTGACGGGGATGCTGACCAGCCCGAAGGCGAGGGAGCCGTTCCAGATCGAGCGCACGTCCGCCGCCTTCCGCAGGGCCGAGGGCCATCCACCGTGTCCGATATCTGGCGATTCATGGCAGTCTCATCGTATGACGCCGATCACGGAGGTGGAGGGGCGGCGGCTGTCGCTGAGCAACCTCGACAAGGTGCTGTACCCGGACACCGGCTTCACCAAGGGACAGCTCCTGCACTACTACGCCACCACCGCGGGGCCGGTGCTCGCCCAGCTCAGGGACCGTCCGGTGTCGTTCCTGCGCTACCCGGACGGACCGGCCGGCCAGCGGTTCGTCAGCAAGAACGTGCCGCCGGGCACCCCCGCGTGGGTGCGGACCGCCGAGGTCCCCCATGCGGACGGCGCCCAGCGGCAGGTGGTCGTCCAGGACCTCGCCTCGCTGATGTGGGCGGCGAACCTGGTGACCGAGTTCCACACCCCGCAGTGGCGGGACGGCGCGTACGCCCGCGCGGACCGGCTGGTCCTCGATCTCGACCCGGGGCGGCCCGCGACCGTCGTGGAGTGCTGCACGGTCGCCCGGTGGCTGCGGGAACGGTTGGCCGCCGACGGGCTCGACGCCTTCGTGAAGACCTCCGGGGCGAAGGGGCTGCACCTGCTCGTGGCCCTGCGTCCGACGCCGTCCGACGAGGTCAGCGCGTACGCGAAGCGACTCGCGCTGGCCGCCGAGCGCGCACTGCCCGCCCTGGTCACCCATCGGATGACCCGGAGTCTGCGCCCCGGCAAGGTCTTCGTGGACTTCAGCCAGAACGCCGCCGCCAAGACGACGGCCGCCCCGTACACGGTGCGCGCCCAGCCGGAGCCGACCGTGTCGGCACCGCTGACCTGGGCGGAGACCGAGGCGTGCCGGGCTCCGGGGCAGCTGCTCGTGCGGGCCGACGACATCGCCGGCCGACTGGAGCGGTACGGGGACCTGCTGGAGCCGCTGTACGACCCGGCACGGGCCGGCGAACTCCCCCCCGGGATAGGAACCGGGTCAAGACCGGGGCAGGAACCGGGTTAGAGGTGACGCCACAGGGTCCGGTCGCGGGCCGCCGCGTACAGGGCCGCCACCTCCGTCGGCTTCAGGACGCCGCCCTCCCGGGCCAGCACGGCCAGTTCCCCGTCCCGCAGCACCCGTACGCCCCGGTCGGCCGGCGCCCCGGTGACGGCCGAGGCCCCGCAGGGCGCCAGGACGGGGGTGACGTGCGCGGTCAGCGCGTGCGCGGCGCGCTCGGCGAGCGAGCGGACGGTGCTCAGCAGCGTGCGCGGCGCCGACCTGCCCACCGTCACCTCGGGGTCGGCGATGCGCACCCGGCGCCCCCGGGCCGGCACCGCGCACACCACGAAGGGTCCCGCGGGGCCGATCGCCAGGTGCGGGATGCGGTCCCCGCCGGGCAGCGGCACCGAGTGCAGGACGCGCCAGCCGCCGGGCTCCAGTGCTTCCAGGGCGGCGCCCGTGGACTCCTCGGCGGCGAGGGCCGAGCGGCGCAGGTCCGCGCGCAGTCGGTGGGGCGGGTCCGGGTCGCGTTCCAGGGCGATGCGCAGGGCCTCGCCGGGCCGGTTCGGGGCGAGGTCGTCGTCCGGGTGCAGGGCGAGCCGCGCCAGGTCGGCGGCGGTGGGGACGGGCGGCGGACCGATCGTGACCCGTCCGCTGAGGTACGGGTTCAGCGCGGTGAGCACCGCATCCGTGTCGGGGGTGCTCAGCACGGTCACCCGGGCGTTCTCGTGGTCGTACCAGGCGAGGGTCCGACCGCTCGGCAGGGTGACGTGCAGCAGCTCCCGGCCGTGTCGCCGGGCGGGCACGACGCGCAGTCCCGTCATGGGATCACCCCCGTGCCCCATGGGAGCAGGTGGGCGTCGGGGGCCGCAAGGAACGGCCGCCCGGGGCCACGGGAACCGGCCACGTCGGGGGCGTGCAACGGCCTGCCCGCACCGCACCGGGGGGAGTGCGGGCCCCGGGCGGGGGGCTCGGGTGCGCACGGGGGAACCGCGGTGCGGGCGGGTGCGTGGGAGGAGGGGAGGAACCAGGCGATCGGGGTGGGAGGAATGTCCTCGCTTAGGGGGTTCGGGAGCGGGTCCCGTACCGTTGCCGGCTGAAGGAGTGAGTCCCCGTACGCCCGCAGGAGTGCGCACCGTGTTCGACCGCCCAGCCCCCCGGCCCCGTGCGGCCCGGCTGGCCGGTGCCCTGGGACTGGCCGGACTGCTGCTGGCCGGGTGCGGCAACCCCGGTGACCTGAGGAGCGCGGGCCCCACGCCGACCGCCGTGGCCCCGGCCGAGCTGTGGCCGGATCTCCCCCCTGCCTCGGCCCCCGCGTACGACTACGGGGAGGCCGCGACCGAGACCGTGGAAGACGTCACGGTGCCGGGCGGCGACCTCCGGCGGCTCGACCCGGTCGCCTTCCTCAAGGCGCAGGCCACCGAACACCCGGACACCTTCACCGGTCCGCTCGCCCTGGACGAGGAGACCGCCGAGCGGATCGCGCGGTGCGGGCCCGGCGCGGCCGGGACCGCGGGCTGCCCGGTACTGAAGACGCAGTACCGGGACCTGACGGGCGACGGCCGCGAGGAAGCGATCATCGGCATCCGGCTCCTGAACGGCCAGTTGGCGATCCGGGTCCTCACCCAGGACGAGGGGGAGCTGATCCAAGTCATGTCCACGTCCGACGCGATGACCGGGGTGGAGATCGCGGGACGGGACCTGGTGCTCCGGGCGGTGTCCGGCATCCCGGGTTACGAGTACCGGACCGTCTGGTCCTGGGACCGGCACCAGCGCGCGATGCTGCCGACCAAGGACGAGTTCCTTCGGGTGGACGGGGCGGCGAAGTCCCCCGCGGCCCGCCCCCGGGCCACCGCACCGCCGTCCGGGAGCGCCTCGTGAGCGCGTCGCCGACCCGGACCGGGCGCCGCACCGGACGCGGACCGCTGCGGCGGCTGCACTCGTGGACGGCGTCCCTGCCCTGGAAGGCGGGGGCGTTCATCGCGGTGATGTGCTGCGCCCTCGCCGCCCTGTTGGGCGTACTGGTGCACACCTCGGTGACCCACCAGACCGTCGGCCAGGCCCGGGAGCGCGCACTGACCCGGCTCGGCGACGCGACCCGGGCGTTCGAGGACGGTGACCTGCTCGGCCCCGGCGCCGCGGTGGACTCGCCGGACCTGCCGCGTTCGCTGCGGCGGCTGGCGCTGGACGGGGAGCGCGGCACGATGGTCGGGGACCGTTCGCCGCGGCCCACCATGTGGGCCGCGGGCCCCGCGGACGACGACCGGGTCATCGCGGTGGCCGTCGACTACTCGCAGGGCGTGCGGACGATCGCCGGTCTCGACCGGGCGATCCTCGGTTCGTCCGCCCTGGCGATCGGGGCGACCCTGCTGGTCGGGGCGTTCGCGGTGACCCGGGTGACCCGACGGCTGCACGCGACCGCCCGGGTGGCGCGGCGGATCAGCGCCGGGGACCTCGACGCACGCGTCAACGACCCCAGAACGAAGGACCCGCGGCGGGCGCAGGACGAGGTGGCGGCCGTCGCCGCCGCGCTGGACTCCATGGCGTCCTCGCTCCAGGGCAAGCTGGAGAGCGAACGACGGTTCACGGCGGACGTGGCGCACGAACTGCGGACCCCGCTCACCGGACTGCACGCGGCGGCCGAACTGCTCCCGCCGGGACGCCCCACCGAGCTGGTACGGGACCGGGTGGCGGCGCTGCGGACCCTGACCGAGGACCTGTTGGAGATCTCCCGGCTGGAATCGGGCGGTGAGCGGCCGGACCTCGACGAGCACCGGCTCGGCCCGCTGGCCGAACGGGTCGCCCGGGCCGCCGGCGCGCAGCCGGTGATCGTCCGTGACCTGTGCGTGGAGACGGACCGCCGCCGGCTGGAACGGGTGCTCGGCAACCTGGTGGCGAACGCGGTGACCCACGGCCGGGGCCCCGTGACGGTCACGGTCGACGGCCCGGAGATCACCGTCCGAGACCGCGGCGACGGCTTCCCCGACTACCTGGTCCAGCACGGGCCGCAGCGGTTCCGCACCGACGGCGGTTCCAAGGGCCACGGGCTGGGGCTCACCATCGCCCTCGGTCAGGCGACGGCGTTGGGGGCCCGGCTGACCTTCACCAACGCCCCGCCGCCCGAGGGCGGCGCGGTGGCGACCCTGACCCTGCCGGGCGGCTGACGCCCGCTCCGGGTGCCCACCCGATGGCGGTACGCAGCGCGCGGCCCCCCACCCCCGCTCCTAGGGTGAAACCGGCACGAACCCCCCACCCGCCAAGCCCAGGAGCCCTCATGAGCCCCCGCCCACGCCTGCGCACCGCGGCGATAGCCACCGCCGCGACCGCCCTCGCCCTCGCCGCCGCGGTCACCCCCGCCACCGCCGCCGCACCGGCCGCCCCCGCCGGGAACGACCAGGACCACCACCAGCACTACAAGGGCCGGGTCGTCGCCCACGGCGGACTGCTGCTGCGCGACTCCCCCACCCGGGGCAGTCGCGTCCTGCGCAAGGAGCACTACGGCGCGATCGTCAGCATCTACTGCAAGACCCGCGGCGAACACGTGGAGGGCAACCCCCTGTGGTACCTCCTCACGGACGGCACCTGGGCCTGGGGCGCGGCCCACTACATCGACAACATCGGGAAAGTGCCGCACTACTGCTGAATACCTCACATAACGGGACATCTCTCAAACGACTTGCTACGTTCCCGGCATGACCGGAACGGCAGCGCAGGCCCCGCCCACCGGCCGGACGCCCGCCGTCCGCCGCCCCGGGGGGCGCGGCACCGAACTCGCCCTGCTGGTCCCCGCGGCCGCGCTGGTCCTCCTCGGCTACTGCGCCGCGGGGCTCGGCAGGACCGGTGCCGTACCGCCCGGCGTCGCCGGCTACGGCGCCGGACTGGGGGCGCTCGCCCTGCTCGCCCACGGCGCGGTCAGGCTGCGCGCCCGGCACGCGGACCCGCTCCTGCTGCCGATCGCGGTGCTCCTCAACGGCATCGGCCTGGTCCTCATCTACCGGCTGGACCTGGAGACCCCCGGCGACCGCGCGGCCCCCGCCCAGCTGGTGTGGTCGGCCCTCGGCATCGGACTGTTCACCCTGGTCGTCCTGGCCCTGCGCGACCATCGCGTCCTCCAGCGCTACGCCTACCTCTCGATGGCCGCCGCCCTGGTCCTGATGGTCGTCCCGATCTTCTTCCCGGCCGTGAACGGCGCCCGCATCTGGATCAGGGCCGGCGGCTTCTCCATCCAGCCCGGCGAGTTCGCGAAGGTCCTGCTGGCCCTGTTCTTCGCCAGTTACCTCGCCGCCAACCGACACGCCCTCGCGTACACCGGACGCCGGCTGTGGCGGCTCACCCTGCCGACCGGCCGGGTGCTGGGACCGATCGTCGCCGTCTGGGCGCTGAGCGTCCTGGTGCTGGTCCTCGAACGCGACCTCGGCACCTCCCTGCTGTTCTTCTTCCTGTTCGTGATCCTGCTGTACGTGGCCACCGGCCGGACCGGCTGGATCGCGGTCGGGCTGCTGCTCGCCGCGGCGGGCGCGACGGCGGTCGGCTGGCTGGAGCCGCACGTGCACACCCGCGTCCAGGACTGGCTGCACCCCTTCGCCTCGATCGAAGCGGGCCAGGGCCCCAACCAACTCGCCCAGTCGCTGTTCGCCTTCGCCGCCGGCGGGCTCCTGGGCACGGGGCTCGGGCTCGGCGACTCGATCCTGATCGGCTTCGCCGCGAAGTCGGACTTCATCCTCGCCACCGCCGGCGAGGAGTTGGGGCTCGCCGGCCTCTCGGCCCTGTTCCTGCTGTACGCGCTGCTGGTGGAGCGGGGGTTCAGGACCGGACTCGCCCTGCGGGACCCGTTCGGTCAGCTGCTCGCGGTGGGCCTCGCCTCGATCGTGGCGCTCCAGTCCTTCGTGATCGCGGGCGGCGTGACCGGCCTGATCCCGCTCACCGGCATGGTGATGCCGTTCCTCGCCCAGGGCGGTTCCTCGGTGGTGACCAACTGGATCATCGTCGCCCTGCTGATCCGCCTCAGCGACTCGGCCCGCCGCCCCGACCCGCAGGAGCCACCCCGGTGACGGCCGCCCCCCAACGAGCACCGCGCACCCCGCGCACCCCCCGCAGCATGGACCGCTGCACCCGCCACGCGGCCCTCGTCTGCCTGTTGCTGCTCGCCGCCCTGCTGGCGAACGCGGCCCGCGTCCAACTGGTCCAGGCGGACGCGCTCAACGAGGACCCGGCCAACCGCCGCAGCGCCATCGACCGCTACGCCGAGCCCCGCGGCGAGATCGTGGTGGACGGACGGCCCGTCACCGGCTCCGAGGACACCCACGAACACCTGCGCTACGAACGCGTCTATCGGGACGGCCCCCTGTGGGCACCCGTGACGGGCTTCTCCTCCCAGGTGTACGGGACGAGCTTCCTGGAGGCCGCGGAGGACCCGCTCCTGTCGGGCACCGACCCGATGCTGGCCCCGCTTCCGCTCTGGCACGAGCTGACCCGTTCGCGCAGCCGGGGCGGCCGGGTCGTCACGACGCTCGACGGCTCCGCGCAACGGGCCGCGTACGCGGGGCTGGCGGGGCGCAAGGGCGCGGTCGCCGCCCTGGACCCGTCGACGGGCCGCGTGCTCGCGCTGGTGTCGTCCCCCTCGTACGACCCGGGCGTGCTCTCCGGCACCGGCCGGGCGGTCGAGCGGGCGTGGCGCCGGTTCAACACGTCCCCGGAGCAACCGATGCTCAACCGCGCGGTCCGCCAGACCTACCCGCCGGGCTCCACCTTCAAGGTGGTCACCGCGGCGGCGGCCCTGGAGTCCGGCACGGTGGGCGACCTGGACGAGCCGACGGACTCCCCCGACCCGTACCGGCTGCCGGGCACCACGACGACCCTCAGCAACGAGGTCGACGGCTGCGCGGACGCCACCTTGCGCTACGCGTTCACCTGGTCCTGCAACACGGTGTTCGCGAAGCTCGGCACCCGGGTGGGGCTCACCGGGATGACGGGCGCGGCCCGGGACTTCGGCTTCAACGAACCGGGGCTGCGCATCCCGTTCGCGGTGGCACCCAGCACCTTCGACCGCCACATGGACCGGGCGCAGCTCGCGCTGTCCTCGGTCGGCCAGTTCGACACCCGCGCAACTCCGCTCCAGATGGCGATGGTCGCGGCGGCGGTCGCGGGCGGCGGCACCGTGCGGTCCCCGTACCTGGTCGAGCGGACCACCACCGACGACGGCACCCCGGTGCGCACGGCCCCGCCCCGCAACTCCCGGCAGGCGATGTCCCCCCGCACCGCGGCGCAGTTGCGGGAGCTGATGACGGGGGTCGTCGAGGAGGGCACGGGGGCCCGGGCGGCGATCCCCGGGGCGACGGTCGGCGGCAAGACCGGCACCGCCCAGCACGGCGTCGGCAACACGGGCGTCCCCTACGCCTGGTTCATCTCCTGGGCCCAGGCGGACGACGCTCCGCAGCCGGCGGTCGCGGTCGCGGTGGTCGTGGAGGACGCCTCGGCGGTGCGCGGCGAGATCAGCGGCGGCGGCGACGCGGCACCGATCGCCCGGGACGTGATGCGGTCGGTGCTGGCCGCCCGGGCCGCGGAGGTCGACTAGCCGGAGTCGTCCGGGCGGCGCGGGTGGAGGGTCGTGAGGTCGATGTCGACCGGGAACGGGACCGTGAGGTTCAGCTTGTCGTGGTGGATGCCGGTGAGGGCGTACGTGCTGGTCGCCGGGTCCAGCTCGTAGACGTAGACGACGGGCAGCCCGGCGTTCTCCTCCACCCGCCAGTAGTGCGCGATGCCCGCCCGTGCGTACTTGCGGGGCTTGACCTCCCGGTCGCGGTCCACGGAATCCCGGGAGACGACCTCTACGGCCAGGAGGATGTCCTCCGGCTTGAACCAGGTCTGTGCCGGCCCCGTGTCCGCGTCCACGGGCACCACGATGACGTCCGGCTCGGGCCGGTTCGTCTCGTCCAACACCATGGTCATCTCCCGGATCGCCTCCAAGTGGGGCGGTGCCTGGGCGATCAACTCGTTCTCCAACAACCGCACCATGCGGACGTGGAATCGGGTCTGCGGACTCACGAAGACGAGGCTCCCGTCGATCAGCTCCGTGTGCGGAGGAAGATTCGGAAGCTCGTCGAGGTCGTCCGCCGTCCAACCACCGACCGGCGGGCGTGGCCACTGGTACTGCTCGTCCACCCCGTAGTCGCGTTCAGCGCTCATGATCGCTCCCATGGGTCGGAGTCTGCCTGATGGGGCAAGCGTA
This sequence comes from Streptomyces sp. NPDC059816, assembly GCF_042732055.1. NCBI lineage: Bacteria > Bacillati > Actinomycetota > Actinomycetes > Kitasatosporales > Streptomycetaceae > Streptomyces > Streptomyces sp. NPDC059816. The sequence continues at coordinate 67,490 of NZ_JBHWIQ010000012.1, read as the reverse complement.
CCCAGCGGATACCGGGGGCGATCAGCCAATCGGGTGAATCCCCCGGCCCCGCACCGGCCCCGGCACCCGCCCCGGTCAGGGCGTCGTGACGTCCGTGAGCCAGCCCGGCAGGGCCTCCCGGCGTTTCAGCCAGGCTTCCGACACGCTGGCCGTGCCGGTACGGGCGCCGACGATGCCCGCAGTGATCGCACACGTGGTGTCCACGTCCCCCAGGCCCTCCGCCGTGGCCCAGAGCGCGGCGACCAGGTCGTCGGGGTGGCGGGCGGCGGTCCACACCGCGAACGGGACCGTGTCGTCGGCACGGACCCGCTGCCCGCTGCCCAGCGCGTCGGCCGCCCGCCACGGCTCGGTGGCGAAGGACAACCGGTCGGCCGCGAGGAGTCCGTCCCGCACCGCGCCCGCCGGGGTGGCCTCGGCGACCGCGGCGACGCTGAGCCGGGCCCGGGCCGCGAGCGCCGCGGCGACCGCGACCGCCACGGCCCCCGCGACGGCCTCCGGGTGGGCGTGGGTGACCCGCGCCGACAGTTCGGCCTGTGCGGCGACGCGTTCGAGGTCGTCCGAGAACCACGCGCCGAGCGGCGCGACCCGCATCGCCGCACCGTTGCCGAGGCTGCCCTGACCGTCGAAGAGCGCACCGGCCGACTCGTGCCACGCCTCGGGCCGCTCGGCGTGCCGGGGCAGCAGTTCGTGCATCCCGGCCCCGTACCCGCGGCCCGGGTCCGCCGCGTAGGCCCGGCCGAAGGCGTCGGCCAGCGCCACCGGGTCGATCTCGCCGTGCTGTTCGAGGCAGCGCAGCACCGCGAGGGCCATCGCGGTGTCATCGGTCCAGCGCCACTCCTTCTCGCGCGGCATGCGGCGGCTGCGGATCTCCGACACGGCCTGCTCCCGCTCCCGGAACAGCGGGAACCAACGCTCGCCGAACGCGTCGCCCAGGGCGAGCGCGTCGATGCTGTCGTGTGCGGCGGCGCGACGGTCCGCGGGGGCCAGGGCTTCGTTCATGGCGTCATGGTGCCAGCTGATCACCGTGCTGACCCGCTCCTTTGCCCGGCTTTCCGTAAGCCTTGCCGACACCTGGCCGTCGGATTCCCTTTCCCTGGGCGTCACGGACGTCCCAGGTGGTCGGACGATCACGGGTGGTGAGGCCCGGGCGCCGCTGCCGGACCCGCGGGTCCGGCCCGGTCGCGGTCCCGGTCCACCGGCCCGGACCCGCCGGGTGCGACACTGCCTGACGTGCGCAGCGAAGACACCCTGTTCGTCGGCGGCCCCCTGGACGGCCGGGTCATCCCGGTGCTGGTGGGGCCGACCGGTCATCCCCCGAAGGTCTACCAGGTGCCCGTCCCCGGCCCGGACGGTGAGCCCCCGACCGTCCTCGTCTACCGCCGGGTGTCCGTCCAGGCCGGCCGCCGGCTGGTGCTCCACCGCGGCTGGAAGTACGCGTACGACCCCGAGGGCGGACCGGTGGGCCCGCGCTGGCCGTGGAGCAAGCCGCGACGGGCGCCGGGTACCGACTCCGGGTGACGGCACTGCTCCGTTTCGCCCACCCCGGCGCGCGGTCCGGCCGCCCGGCCCCCAGGCTCCCCCTGCGGGCCGCACGGGGCGCCCCGCGGGCGGAGGTGACGCGATGTCAAACACTTCGACATATCGACCACGTCAGCCACACCGGCCACGGCAGACACGCCGCCCGCGCCGGGCGGCCCGGGCGGCGGTGGCCGCGCTCGTGGTGGCGGCGCTGTCCGCCCCGGTGACCGCGGACGCGACGCCCGCCCCGCCGGACCGGCCGGTCTCCGCACTGCTGACGGACCTTCAGCGGCTGTACCGCGAGGCCGGCGAGGCCACCGACCGCTTCAACGCCACCGAGGAGGAACTGGCACGGCGCCGCCACCAGGTCGGCACGGTCCAGGCCCGGCTGGCGCAGGCCCGCGGCGAACTCCACGCGAGCCGCGGCACCGCCGGGCGGCTGGCCCGCGGCCAGTACCGGGCCAGCGGCTCGCTCTCCCCGTACCTGCGGCTGTTGACGGCCCGTGACCCGGACCGGCTGCTCGCCGAGAAGCGCGTCCTGGGCCGGGCCGCCCGGCACTGGGTGGCGGCGGTCGACGAGCTCACCGCCGACGAGCGCACGGCCGCGGTCCTCGCCGGTCGGGCCCGGGCCGCCCTGGACGAACAGCAGACCCTCGCCGACCGCCGCAAGGACGCCCGGGACGAGGTCGAGGGACGGCTCGACGAGGTCGAGGAACTGCTCGCCTCCCTCACGGCCGCGCAACTCGCCGCACTGGAGCGCCTGGAGGCGGCGACGACCGCCGAGGCCCAGCGCGGCTTCCTCGCCTCGGGGGCGCTGGGCGGTTCCCCGGCCGCGCGGACGCCCACCGCGGGCGGGGCCGCCGCCGTACGGTTCGCGGTGGCGCAACTCGGGAAGCCGTACGAGTGGGGTGCAGAGGGGCCCGCGTCCTTCGACTGCTCGGGGCTCACCTCGCGGGCCTGGGAGGAGGCGGGCGCCGCGGTGCCGCGGACCAGCCAGGAGCAGTGGAGTGAGCTGCGGCGCGTACCGCTGGACGAACTGCGCCCGGGCGATCTGGTGGTGTACTTCCCCGGAGCCACCCATGTCGCGCTCTACCTCGGTGACGGCCAGGTGGTGCACGCGCCCCGGCCGGGTGCCCGGGTGAAGGTCTCCCCCGTGGCGGCGAACCCGGTGCTCGGCGCGGTCCGTCCGGACCCGGCCGCCGAGCCGCTGGCCTCCTACGCGCCCCCGGAGCTGCCCGAGGGCGCGCGCGACGGCTCGGACACCGGGTACGGGGCGAGCGCCGCGCCCGGGTCCTGAGGCGTCCGGACCGGGAGGGTCAGGCACCGACCTCCGCGAGGTAGGCGTTCGCCTTGTCCGGGTCGTAGAAGAAGCCCTCGAAGTCGGCCGGGTCGTTGAACCCGTTGGCGAACCGGTCGGCCACCGGCTGGAGTCCGCCCGCCGCGCCGATCAGGTTCAACACGTGCTCCGGCGGCGGCGCCAGCATCGTGTTGGTCCACCGGGTGACGTGCTGCGCGCTCTCCCAGTACCGGTCGAAGGTGGCCTGCATCCACGTCTCGTCGAACGCGGCGTCCCCGTGCGACACGATCGCGTCGAGGTAGGCCGCGGCGCACTTGGACGCCGAGTTGGAGCCCTGGCCGGTGATCGGGTCGTTGGCGACGACCACGTCCGCGACGCCGAGCACGGCGCCCCCGCCGGGCAGCCGTCCGACGGGGTGGCGGACCGTCGGGGCGTACCGTCCGGCCAGGGTGGCGCCGGCGTCCGTCAGTTCCACCTCGGTGGCGCGCGCGTGCTCCCAGGGCGTGAAGCGTTCCATCAGCTCCAGGGTGAGCGCCAGGTGCTCCGCGGGGTCCCGCACGCCCTGGAACACGTCGAGCGGGCCGCCCGGCACGCCCTCCCAGAAGAGGATGTCCGCCCGGCCCGAGGTGGTGAGCGTCGGCATCACGAACAGTTCGCCGACCCCGGGCACCAGGTTGCAGCGCACCGCGTCGTAGTCGGGGTGCTCGGGCCGGGCCCCGAGGCCGTGCACGTAGGCGACGGACAGCGCCCGCTGGGGCTCGCCGTAGGGGGAGCGCGAGGGGTCCCGCTCGAACATCGAGACGAGTTCGCCCTTGCCCGCTGACACGAGTACGAGGTCGTAGGTGCGGGAGAAGTAGTCGAGGTCGGAGACGGCGGCGCCGTGGATGACGACCTGTCCGCCGCGCTGGGCGAAGGTGTCCATCCAGCCGGCCATCTTGACCCGCTGGTCGACGGACTGGGCGTACGCGTCGAGGGTGCCGACCCAGTCGATGACACGGGGCCGGGGGCCGTCGGCGTCGGCGTCGGCGTCCGACGGCGGTCCGGCGACGGAGACGCCGAGGCCCTTGATCTGCGGGGCCTGGGACTCCCAGAAGTTGATCTGGAGGTCGCGCTCGTGCTGGAGCGCGGTGTGGAACATGCACTGCGTCGACATGACGCGACCGGTACGGATCTCGTCGGCCGTGCGGTTGGACATGAGGGTGACCTCGTACCCCTGCGACTGGAGGCCGAGGGCGAGTTGGAGACCGGACTGACCGGCTCCGACTATCAGTATTCTCCGCATGCGGGTGTTCTCCTGTCGAACCTCTGGACCACTGAACGTCCGGGGCCGGCGCGGGGTTCGCCCGCGCCCGCCGCCGGCGGCTAGGCGGGGCTGAACTCCAGGGCCTGGCGGACCACGGCCAACAACGTCTCGACGGCGGATATCCGTCGGCGCGCGTCCATGATCAGGATCGGTACGTGTGCGGGGACGGTGAGCGCGTCGCGCACGTCCTCCTCCTCGAACCGCTCGCTGCCGTCGAAGTGGTTGACGGCCACGACGTACGGGAGCCCGCAGCTCTCGAAGTAGTCGAGCGCGGGGAAGCAGTCGGAGAGGCGACGCGTGTCAGCCAGGACGACCGCGCCGATCGCACCGCGCACCAGGTCGTCCCACATGAACCAGAACCGCTGTTGTCCGGGCGTGCCGAACAGGTAGAGGACGAGGTCGTCGGCGAGGGTGATGCGGCCGTAGTCCATGGCGACCGTGGTGGTCTTCTTGTCCGGGGTCGCCGACAGGTCGTCGGTCTCGACGCTGGCCTCGGTCATCAGCGCCTCCGTCTGGAGGGGTTCGATCTCCGAGACGGCCTTGACGAGGGTGGTCTTGCCGACGCCGAACCCGCCCGCGATGACGATCTTCGTGGCGATCGGGGCCCGGGTGCGGTCCTTCTGCCACGTCTGGAGGAGCGCCCCGTCGACGTCGACGTCGACGTCAGGGACGGAGGCGGGGACGGTGGACGGCAGCGGTTCAGAGACGACGGAGTCCACTGAGCACCCTTTCCAGCAGCGCGCGGTCCGGCTGTCCCGGGCCGTGACCGGTTCCATATACACGGATCTTGCCCTGATCCGCCAGGTCGCTGAGCAGGACGCGGACCACGCCGAGCGGCATCTTCAGCAGCGCGGCGATCTCGGCCACCGTCCGCATCCGGCGGCACAGTTCCACGATGGCCCGCATCTCGGGCATCACCCGCGTCGCGAGCGAGCCGTTGGGTAGTTCGCGCCGCTCCTCGGGTGCTTCCAGGGCCGCGACGAACGTCTCGACCAGCAGGACGTGCCCGAAACGGGTCCGCCCGCCGGTGAGCGAGTACGGGCGCACCCGTGCCGGCCGCTTGTCGCCGCCGCGCACCGGCAGCTTGCCGGAGGGCGTGCCGTCCGCGGCGGCCGAAGGACCGGATGCGGTCACTGCGCGCTCCCCACGGTCCGGGACCCCGACTCCTGGGGTCCCCGTGGCCGGGGCACCTCCGGCGACTCCTCGACCGACTCCGCCTCCGGGTCCGGGGACAGCGCCTCGACCGACTGGCGCAGCTCGCTGCGGAGTTCCGGGGTGAGGACGTGTCCGGCGCGGCCCACGAACAGGGCCATGTGGTAGGCGACGACGCTCATGTCGCAGTCCGGGGTGGCGTGCACCCCCAGCAGCGAACCGTCGCTGATGGACATGACGAACAGGCTGCCCTCGCTCATGGCGACCATGGTCTGCTTCACCCCGCCGCCGTCCATCAGCTTGGCGGCGCCGAGGGTCAGGCTCCCGAGTCCGGAGACGATGGTGGCGAGGTCCGCGGACGATCCGCGGGGGCCCTGGGGCCGATCGGCCGTCGCGGCCTCCTCGACCCTGCCCGGGTCGGAGGAGAGCAACAGCAGGCCGTCCGACGAAACGACCGCCACCGACAGCAGACCGGGCACCTCCTCCACCAGGTTCGCCAACAGCCAGTGCAGGTTCCGGGCCTCACGGCTCAGTCCGAACGCACCTGCGGCGCCTTCCGTCCGGGCACCCTCGCGGGCGGTCTGGGACGGCGTACCGATACCGGGTGATGTGCTGGGCGCAGTCAACTGCTTCCCTCCTCGACTGTGTCCCCCTGTGTTCCTCCGCCGCGTCCGGAAGGTGTCGCCGGTGCGCCGTCGATCTCGACGGCCACGTCCCGGCGGCCGGCCGCGGCCCCCTGGTGAAAGCCCCCGAGCTTGCGCCGGAGGGCGTCGGCGTCGACGCCCCCTCCTCTCGGCTGGGCCACGGCTGCGGGCTCACTGATCCTAGGCGTCCGCTTGGGCAGGCCCTTGTCGGTCAGACGGGTCCGCGCGGGCGCGTCCCCCTGAACGGCGGACGCGGTGCTCGCCGGTGACGGGTCGACGGATAGTGCACCGGGCGGTGCCGGTGACGCGGACGGTGCCTCGTCACGGGCGCGCGCATGGTGTCCGCCGTCGTCCCCGGCCGGTCGGTGCGCCGGGGTGCGCGCCGGTCCGGCCGCGGGTGCGTGCGCCGGGTTCCGCGACGGCAGGGCCGTGGGTCCCGGTGCGGTGCCCGGGTCCCGTGCGGTGCCCGGGTCCGTCGCGGGGGTCACCGCGGCGGCCGGCGGTTCCGGCGGGAGCACCAACTCCATCGTCGTCTCGGACAGCGTCTCGGACGGCGCCTCGGAAGACGTTCCGGACGGTGCCTGGGACTGGCGGACGGCGTCCTCGGCCGCGGCGATGAGGGGGTCCCCCGGAGTCCCCCGTCCCCCCAGCACATTGGCGTTGGCCTCGGCCTCGGAGCCGGGCAGCCGCAGGGCGGGCCCGGTGGACCCGACCGGCGGCGGGACGGCCAGCGCCGTCGCGGGTTCGGCGGCGAGCATCGCCTTCGGCAGCACGGCGACGGCGGTCACGCCGCCCTGCTTCTGCTCGCGCAACTGGACCCGTACTCCGTGGCGGTGGGCGAGCCGGGCCACCACGTAGAGGCCGAGGCCGAGGCCGTCCTCCGACTCGGGGCCGGCGACCTGGTCCGCGGGGTCGAACTCGGACAGCCGCACGTTCAGCTCGCGCAGCCGTTCGGCGGTCATCCCGATGCCCTCGTCCTGCACCGAGAGCATCACCTCGCCGTTCTCCAGGAGCCAGCCGGAGACCTCGACGGAGGCGTCCGGCGGGGAGAACGAGGTCGCGTTCTCCAGGAGTTCGGCGAGCAGATGGCTGAGGTCGTCGGCGGCGAAGCCGGCGATGTGGGCGTGCGGCGGCAGGGCGGTGATCCGCACCCGCTCGTACCGCTCGATCTCGCTGACCGCGGCGCGGGCGACGTCCACCAGGGGCACCGGGCCGGGGTGCTGGTGGCCGTGGTCGGCTCCGGCGAGGACCAGCAGGTTCTCGCTGTGCCGGCGCATCACGGTGGCGAAGTGGTCGAGCTTGAAGAGGGTGGCCAGCCGCTCCGGGTCCTGCTCGCGGGCCTCCAGCCCCTCGATGACGGCGAGTTGCCGTTCGACCAGGCCGAGGGTGCGCAGCGCGAGGTTCACGAAGGTGCCCTGGATGCTGTGCCGGACCCGTTCGAGGTGGGCGGAGGCGTCGGCGAGTTCCGCACGCAGTTCGGCGGTGCGGTCGGCCATGGTCTGGCGTTCGCCGATGAGGTGCTTGCGGTCGCCCTCCAGGGTGACCAGCCGCTCCTGGAGGGCGACGGCGTGCGCATGGAGGGCGTTGACCGAACGGACGACCTGCGCGAACTCGTCGTTGCGGCCGGTGAACGTGACGGGTTCCTCGACGGCCGGGTCGGCGGCGAGGCGGGCGGAGCCGATCCGGAGCACGGCCAGCGGGCGGGTCAGCGAACGGGCCATGCCCATGGAGACGCCCACCGCGACCAGCAGCAGCACCCCGAGGACGGCGACCCGGATCTCCAGATCGGTGACGGCGTCGTCGCGCAGCTGTTCGAGGCGGTCGATGCGGGCCTCGGCGAGCGACGCCTCCGCGCCCCGCATGAGGTCGACGCGGGAGGCGAGCGCGGCGGCGACCTCCTTGGGGTCGAGTGCGAGGTCGGCCTCGCTGAGCTTCGCCTCGTCGGTGAGCCGCTTCAGTTGGCGCTCGGCGGTGGTGACCTCGGCCCCGTTGACGGTGGAGTCGAAGGAGGCGAGGTCCGCGGCGGGCGCCACGTCCCGGAAGTCGGCGAGGGCCGCGGTGGAGCGGTGGTGGGCGAGCTGCGCCGCGGTGCTGAGTTCGAGGCGCTGCGCCGCCTGGGCCCCGGACTCGTCGGGGACGGTCTCGGGGAGCCCGGTGACCTGGTTGATCTGGGTGGCGGTGGAGCGGGGCACGGCGAACGCGGCGAGCAGCAGTCCGCGGGCCCCGGACGCCTGTTCCACCGCGCGGTCCAGATCGGCCAGGGAACGGGCGCCGGGTGCGGCGGCGGGCGGGGTGCGCTCGGCGACGTCCTCGGCGAGCCGGTGGAGTTCGGTGATGACCTTCGCGTACGCGTCGTGGGCCTGGAGGGCGCTGCTCTTGCCGGTGAGGGCCGCGCGGCGGGCGGCGGCGACGGCGTCCAGGTCCGCGCGCAGGGGGGTGGGGGCGTCGGCGCGCAGTTCCTGGACGCGACGGTCGACCCGGGCGCTGCGCTGTTCGGACAGGCCCTTGCCCTCGGGGCGCCCGGCGGCGATGAAGGCGATGACCTCGTCGCGTTCGTCGGCGAGGGCGTGTGCGAGCGAGCTGCCCTCGCGGGCCCGCTCGGCGGCGGTGACGAGGCTCTGGGCGTCCCGGAGGTCGCCGGTGGTCGACAGGAGTGCGGGGGCGCCGGCGCCGGCGATGGCGGCGGCGACGACGGCGACGGAGATCAGCAGCCGGTTGCGGACCCGGGCGCGCGGTTTGGCCGGCTTCTCGGGGGTGGCGGCGGGCGGCGGGTCACCGAGGCCCTCCCCCCGGGCGGCGGGGGCGCCGGGCATCGTGGGCCCGCCGGGCGGCGGCGGGGTCGCGAGGGTTCCGGGCATGCCGGGGGAACCCTGGGGCGCGCCGGACCCGGCCGGGACCGCACCCTGCTTCGAGGCCGCCCGCCCACCCTTGCGCCGAGGCCGCATTTTCTGCACCGGTGCTCGCATTCTGACTCGACTACCCATGGTTCCGGCACTCATGGGTCCGGATGACGGACCGTCAGGCCACCAGGTCCGCCGGATTCGGACCTGACCATTCCAGCGCCGGTGAAGAGCGGTCGCGCATCACCGGACCCGCCACCCGAAGGAGTGAACATCGACCGGGAGTTGGGCGGCAAGTTCCAGTGGCACGCGTCAGCGGGGGTGTGCGGTGTGCCGGTTGGACGTGATCGACTGGGTTTGGAAGGATGCCCCACCACGTGTTGACGGAATAGATCATTATCCCGCAAATCAGTCAGCTCGCCGTGGTGGACGACCGGCGGAACGTTGACCTCTGTTCACCTCAGCGTCACCCTCGCCACCGATTCGTGGGCATCGGTGCGGGCTCATGCAGACTGATCCGATGCGCATGGAAATCGCCACGGCTCCCGGAGACCCCGACCGCCCGAACGAAGACTTCGTCTCGACCGCGGCTCCCGCCTCCGGTCAGGGCGGAACGCTGGTCGTACTCGACGGGGTCACCCCGCCCTCGGGTGACTACGGCTGCCGACACACCGTTCCCTGGTTCACCGCCCGGCTCGGCGGAGCGCTCGGCGAACTGTCCGTTTCGCGAACGGATCTGACGCTGCGGGAGGTGCTTTCGCACGCAATCCGTAGGACCGCGGACGCACACCGTCAACTCTGTGACCTTTCTCACGTGCGAACGCCGCAAGCAACGGTGGTCCTGGCGCGGTGGGACGAGACCCGGATCGAGTACCTGGTGCTCTCCGACTCCGTCCTGCTCGTCGAGCACGTGGACGGGGGCGTCGAAGCGGTGCTGGACGACCGGCTCGACCGCGCCCCGCGCGAGGTCCTGCGGTCGACCGACGCCACGGACGCCACCCTGCGCAACAAGGAGGGCGGCTTCTTCACCGCCGCCGCCGATCCCGAGGTGTCCGCCCGGGCGGTCACCGGGGCGCTGCCCCGGGCCTCGGTGCGCTCGCTCGCCGCGCTGACCGACGGGGCGTCCCGCTGGGTCGAGCGGTTCCGGTCGGGCACCTGGGCCGAGTGCCTGGACGTGCTCGCCAAGCAGGGCCCCCAGGCGCTGATCGACCAGGTACGCGCCGCGGAGCACGCACAGGGCCGCCCCGCGTCGGGCAAGCAGCACGACGACGCGACGGCCGCGTACGTGATCCCGTAGCCCCCGGGTCAGGGAGCGCCCGGCGACGGTTCCACCGGCGGATCGTCGGCGGGCTCCTCGGTCGGCTCGGGCTCCGAAGGCACGGCCGACAGGTCCGCCTGGTTCTTCACGGCGATCTCCCACCGGTCGGACATCGTCGTCCGCCCGTCGCCGTCAGCGTCCGCGACCCCGGACACGGGGACCTCACCGTTCGGGACCAGTTGCTTCCCGTACACCGGGATCACCGTGTGGAACCGGTGTCCCGGGTGGTACTTCGTGGCGAACAGGCACTGCTGCCCCCGCACCGCGAGCACCCTCCCGAAGAAGAGGTCCTCCGCTCCGCCCGCGAGGTGGGAGTCGACCGAGAAGTCCGCCTCCTGGAGGAGTTCCACGTGGGACGGGCCGGCAGCGCCGCCGCCCTCCGTGACCCCGAGGTAGCCGAGGGCTCCTCCCCCGGCGAGCAGCACGGCTGCGCAAGCGAGGATCGCGGAGGGCCCCTTCCCCTTCACCACGTCCGAGTACCTCGGTCTCACCCGTTCGGCCAGTACGCAGGGTCAGGGGGACGTCGACTCGTTGAGGCGGTGGAGCAGCCGGGCCAGCTCGGCGACCTCGGAGGGGGCCCAGTCGGCCAGTTGGCTGACGTACCGCGCCCGCCGCGCTTCGCGGACCCGTTGCACCCGCACCCGTCCCGCGTCAGTCAAACGGATCAATGACGCCCGCCCGTCCGCGGGGTCCGGCTCCCGGACCACGAGCCCCAGCGACTCCAACGCCTTCAGCTGTCGGCTCATGGTGGCCTTGCCGACGCCCACGTACCCGGCGAGGTCGGTCGCCCGCAGCACCTCGTTCTCGTCGAGCATGACGAGCAGTCCGTACGCACCCGGTTCGAGTTCCGGGTGCACGGACCGTGCGATCTCCCCGGAGGCCGAGCGGGCGCGTCGCAGAAAGACCGTCAGTTCCCGTTCGAGCGCCAGGAACTCCACCCGTACCCGTTCCACGGCGCTCACCGTGCTCCCGGCGGGCCCGGTGTCCCCGCCGCGCCCGCATCGTGCCCCGCCCCGGCCCTCGCCCACATCCGCGCCCATTGCCCCGTCTTCCCGTTCCCCGTGGTCCCTGCCGTCGTGCCGCGGCGGCGACCTCGCCCCGGCTGCACCAGTATTTCGCAGTTCCGTCCCCCGCGGTGCGCCACCGACCGGGCCCCGGACCGCTCGATCGGCCCGCCGCACCCGCCGGCGTCGACGCGCGGACGGCCGCCCGGCGCCGTACTCCTGGAATCTGAACCCGCACTCCCCCAGGCCGACGGAGGCACCCGTGCACCACCCCCGCACCACGTCCCGACCCCGACCCGGCGTCAGCAACCGTGCCCGCACCCGTTCGGGTCGGTCACCGTGGCGGCCCGCTGCGGCGCTGCTCCTCTCGATAAGCGCCCTCTGCACCGCTCTCTCGACCGGGACGGCCTCCGGCACCGAGGGTCCGCCCCCCGGTGACCCGGCCGTCAGCGATCCGGCAGTCAGCGACGGTGACCCGGCCGCCGTCACCCCGCCCGCGGTGCCGGAACGCGGCTCGGCGTACATGGGGATGGGGGTCCTCGCCCACGACGGGCAGGACGGGGTCCCGCCCCAGCGGCGCGTCACCCAGACCGAGGGCGTCGACGTCAGCAGCCACCAGGGCAACGTGGCCTGGTCGACGCTGTGGAACAGCGGGGTGCGCTGGGCCTACGTGAAGGCGACGGAGGGCACGTACTACGAGAACCCGTACCACCCGCAGCAGTACAACGGCTCGTACGACGTGGGCATGATCAGGGGCGCGTACCACTTCGCGACCCCGGACACCACGAACGGAGCAACCCAGGCGGACTACTTCGTCGACAACGGCGGCGGCTGGTCGCGCGACGGCCGCACCCTGCCCGGCGCCCTGGACATCGAGTGGAACCCGTACGGGGACGCCTGCTACGGCAAGACGTCCACCCAGATGGTCGCCTGGATCAAGGACTTCCTGGACCGCTACCGCCTCCGCACCGGCCGGGACGCCGTCCTCTACACGGCGACCAGCTGGTGGACCCAGTGCACCGGCAACTCCTCCGCCTTCGGCGGCGTGAACCCGCTGTGGATCGCCCGCTACGCGACGACCCCCGGGACCCTCCCGGCGGGCTGGGCGGTGCAGACCATGTGGCAGTACACCTCGACCGGTCCCACGGTCGGCGACCACAACAAGTTCAACGGCGCGCTCGACCGGGTCCAGGCCCTCGCCACGGGCTGACCGCCCGGGTCCGCGCGCACGAGGACGGCCCTCCCCGGATGGGGAGGGCCGTCCTCGTACGGGGGCGTCCCCGTGCGGAGGCGTCACGCGGCGATCGACACCTCGGGGGTCGCGCCCCGGGTCGCCGGACTGAGCGCCAGCTCCAGGACCTGGCGGACGTCCGTCACCGGGTGGACGTCCAGCTTCTCCAGGACCTCGGCCGGGACGTCGTCCAGGTCGGCCTCGTTCCGCTTCGGGATCACCACCGTGGTGACCCCGGCCTGGTGCGCGGCGAGCAGCTTCTGCTTCACCCCGCCGATGGGCAGCACCCGGCCGGTCAACGACACCTCACCGGTCATCGCCACGTCCGTGCGCACCGGGCGCCCGCTGAGCAGCGAGGCCAGGGCGGTCGTCATGGTGACGCCCGCGCTCGGACCGTCCTTGGGGACCGCGCCCGCCGGGAAGTGGATGTGCACGCCCCGGTCCTTCAGGTCGCCGACCGGCAGTTCCAGTTCGGCGCCCCGCGAGCGGAGGAAGCTCAACGCGATCTGCGCCGACTCCTTCATCACGTCACCGAGCTGGCCGGTCAGGGTCAGCCCCGCCGCGCCCGTCTCCGGGTCGGCGAGCGACGCCTCCACGTAGAGGACGTCACCACCGGCCCCGGTCACCGCGAGCCCGGTCGCCACCCCCGGGACGGCGGTCCGCCGCTCGGCCGGGTCCTGGGCGGACTCGGGCACGTGGTGCGGGCGTCCGATGAGCCCGCGCAGTTCCCCGTCGGTGACGGTGAACGGCAGCGCGCGCTCGCCCAGCTCGTGCTGGGCTGCGACCTTGCGCAGCAGTCGCGCGATCGCCCGCTCCAGGGTCCGCACGCCCGCTTCCCGGGTGTACTCGCCCGCGAGCTTGCGCAGCGCGCCCTCGTCGAGGGTGACCTCCTCGGGGTCCAGGCCCGCCCGCTCCAGTTGGCGCGGCAGCAGGTGGTCCCGGGCGATGACGACCTTCTCGTCCTCGGTGTAGCCGTCGAGCCTGACCAGTTCCATCCGGTCGAGCAGCGCCTCGGGGATGGCCTCCAGGACGTTCGCGGTGGCCAGGAAGACCACGTCGCTGAGGTCGAGCTCCACCTCCAGGTAGTGGTCCCGGAAGGTGTGGTTCTGCGCCGGGTCCAGGACCTCCAGCAGGGCCGCCGCCGGGTCGCCCCGGAAGTCGGAGCCGACCTTGTCGATCTCGTCCAGCAGCACCACCGGGTTCATCGACCCGGCCTCCTTGATGGCGCGGACGATGCGCCCGGGCAGGGCGCCGACGTAGGTGCGCCGGTGGCCGCGGATCTCCGCCTCGTCGCGGACGCCGCCGAGGGCGACCCGGACGAAGGAGCGGCCCATGGCGTGCGCGACGGACTCGCCGAGCGAGGTCTTGCCGACGCCGGGGGGACCCACCAGGGCCAGCACCGCGCCGCCGCGCCGTCCGCCGACGACCCCGAGGCCGCGCTCGGCGCGCCGCTTGCGCACCGCCAGGTACTCGGTGATCCGTTCCTTCACGTCGGCGAGGCCGGCGTGTTCGGCGTCCAGCACGGCCCGGGCGCCCTCGATGTCGTACTGGTCCTCGGTGCGCTCGTGCCACGGCAGTTCCAGGACGGTGTCCAGCCAGGTGCGGATCCAGCCGCCCTCGGGGGACTGTTCGCTGGCCCGCTCCAGCTTGTCGACCTCCTTGAGCGCGGCCTCACGGACCTTTTGGGGCAGGTCGGCGGCTTCGACGCGGGCCCGGTAGTCGTCGGACTCGTCCTCGCCGTCCCCGTCGCCGTTCAGTTCGCGCAGTTCCTTGCGGACCGCGTCGAGCTGGCGGCGGAGCAGGAACTCGCGCTGCTGCTTGTCGACGCCCTCCTGGACGTCCTTGGCGATGGACTCGGCGACGTCCTGTTCGGCGAGGTGTTCGCGGAGCTGTTCGGTGGCGAGCTTGAGGCGTGCCACCGGGTCGGCGGTCTCCAGCAGGGCGACCTTCTGGTGCAGGGTGAGGAACGGCGAGTAGCCGGAGTTGTCCGCGAGCGGGGACACCTCCTCGATCTGCTGGACGCGGTCCACCACCTGCCAGGCGCCGCGCTTGCGCAGCCAACTGGTGGCGAGGGCCTTGTACTCCGTGACGAGTTCGGTGACGGCGCCGGGCAGCGGGTCGGGCACGTCCTCCTCCACGAGGGTGCCCTCCACCCACAGGGCGGCGCCCGGTCCGGTGGTTCCGGCGCCGATGCGGACGCGCTCACGGCCGCGGATCAGGGCCCCGGGGTCGCCGTCGGCGAGCCGGCCGACCTGCTCCACGGTGCCCAGCACTCCGGTGCCGGCGTAGGTGCCGTCGATCCTCGGGACCAGCAGGACCCGTGGTTTGCCCGGTGCGGAGCGGGCGGCGGCCTGGGCGGCCTCCACCGCGGCGCGTACGTCGGGGTCGTTCAGGTCCAGCGGAACCACCATGCCGGGCAGTACGACCTCGTCGTCGAGGGGCAGCACGGGCAGCGACAGCACGGTGCTCTTGGAACCAACGGACTCAGCAGCCATGATCTCCCCTTCGGCATTCAAGTTGAGCTATGTCGACTCAATGCGCGGGGCCGCTCGATTGTTCCCGGCCGTCCGTTCGCCCACAGCGGAGCGGTCGGGGCCTCGCCCGCCACCGTGCTTCCGGGCCGCGTCCGCGGCCCACCGCCCTCGGAAATCCCCCCGCGCGGGCCGACCCCACCGCGCCACAATGGCCACCATGTCGCCCCAGCAGAGCACCGTCCCCGCAGTCGCTCCCGCCCCCGACACCGCACCGGAAGTACTCGACCGACGAAGCGGACCGCACGGCGAGGTGGTGCTGCGCCGCCACGGCCACCTGCTCCAGATCATCGCCAACGGCTGCTTCCTGATGGACACCTCCGACGGCCGCTCGGAACGCCTCCTGGTGGACCTGGCCGCCGCCGCGCTCACCGACCGTGACCCCGAAACGCGCCCCCGCCTCCTGATCGGGGGCCTGGGCGTCGGCTTCAGCCTGGTGCGGGCCGCCGCCCAGCCGCGCTGGGGCCGGATCACCGTGGTGGAGCGCGAGGCCGCGATCATCGACTGGCACCGCCCCGGCGCCCCCCTGTCCGCGCTGTCCCGCGAAGCCCTCGCCGACCCCCGCACCGAGGTCCTGCACACCGATCTGCTGGAGCACCTGCGGACCGGCGCCAGCACCTACGACGCGCTCTGCCTCGACATCGACAACGGGCCCGACTGGACGGTCACCGACGACAACGGCGGGCTCTACACCCCCGACGGCATCGCCCGGTGCCGCGAACGGCTCGCCCCCGGCGGGGTGCTCGCCGTGTGGTCGGCGCAGCCCTCCGCCGATTTCGAAGGGGCATTGCGGAATTCAGGGTTCCAAGGGGTCCGTACCCATGAAATCCCGGTCGCCCGGGGCGTTCCGGACGTCGTCCACCTCGCCGTCCGAGCTGGATAGCCTGATCACGTTCCGTGCCTTTAGTCTGCAACCGGCGCGTGGATCACTCCGGTGCCGGGCACAGCCATGGGATCACCCCACGGATTCCGAACAGCAGTCAGGGGCGGGCGATGGAGCAGACACACACCACCCAACACGGCAGCACCCCAGCGGCGCCCGGCGCCCAGCGGCGCGTGCTCGTGGTGGAGGACGACGCGACGATCGTGGAGGCGATCGCCGCCCGGCTCCGGGCCGAGGGGTTCGTCGTGCAGACCGCGGGCGACGGCCCGACCGCCGTGGAGACCACCCAGGCGTGGCAACCCGACCTGTTGATCCTCGACGTGATGCTGCCGGGCTTCGACGGACTGGAGGTGTGCCGCCGGGTCCAGGCCCAGCGCCCCGTGCCGGTGTTGATGCTCACGGCCCGCGACGACGAGACGGACATGCTGGTGGGTCTCGGCGTCGGCGCCGACGACTACATGACGAAGCCGTTCTCGATGCGGGAGCTGGCCGCCCGGGTGCACGTCCTGCTGCGCCGCGTCGAACGGGCCACCCTCGCGGCGACCACGCCCCGGGGCGGCACGCTGCGCCTCGGTGAACTGGAGATCGACCACGCCCAGCGCCGGGTCCGGATCCGCAGTGAGGACGTGCACCTGACCCCGACCGAGTTCGAGCTGCTGGTGTGCCTGGCGAACACCCCGCGCGCGGTGCTCTCCCGCGAACAGTTGCTCGCCGAGGTCTGGGACTGGGCGGACGCCTCCGGCACCCGGACCGTCGACAGCCACATCAAGGCGCTGCGCCGCAAGATCGGCGCCGAGCGCATCCGCACGGTGCACGGAGTCGGCTACGCGCTGGAGACGCCGGCGCCGTGAGCGCCCCCGCCGGGCACCCCGGCCCCCCCGGCCCCGACCGTTCCGGCAGCGCGGCGGCGGAGGCCGCGGGCATCGGCCCCGGCTCCCGCAAGCTGCGCCCGTTCTCCATCAAGACCAAGCTCGGCACCTTGGTCGTGGTCTCGGTGTTCATCACCACGGGGCTGCTGATGATCGCGGTGCGCACCGCGACCGAGCTGCGGTTCATCACGGTCTTCTCGGTGATCGCGACCCTGCTGATCACCCAGTTCGTGGCGCACTCGCTGACCTCGCCGCTGGACGAGATGAACACCGTGGCCCGGTCGATATCCCACGGTGACTACACCCGGCGGGTACGGGGCCACGACCGCGGGGACGAACTGGGCGACCTGGCGACCACCATCAACCGCATGGCCGACGACCTGGAGGCCCAGGACCGGCAGCGCAAGGAACTCGTCGCCAACGTCTCGCACGAACTGCGCACCCCGATCGCGGGGCTGCGGGCGGTGCTGGAGAACGTGGTGGACGGGGTGTCGGCCGCCGATCCGGAGACCATGCGCACCGCCCTGAAGCAGACGGAACGCCTCGGGCGGCTGGTGGAGACCCTGCTGGACCTGTCCCGGCTGGACAACGGCGTCGTCCCGCTGAAGGCCCGCCGCTTCGAGGTGTGGCCCTATCTGTCGGGGGTGCTGAAGGAGGCCAACATGGTGTCCTCGGCCCGTGGGGGCATCGCCTCGGGATCGGGCAGCCACACCCGCACCGACGTGCACCTGCACCTGGACGTGTGGCCGCCGGAGCTGACGGCGCACGCGGACCCGGAGCGCATCCACCAGGTCGTCGCCAACCTGATCGACAACGCCGTCAAGCACAGCCCCCCGCACGGCCGGGTCACGGTCCGGGCGCGGCGGGGCACCGGCCCCGAATCGCTGACCCTGGAGGTCACCGACGAGGGCCCCGGCATCCCCGAGTCGGAGTGGCACCGGGTCTTCGAACGGTTCAACCGGGGCCCCTACACCGACCCGGCGGCGGGCTCCGCACCCAGCGCCCAGGCCGCGCCCGCCGGGAAGCCTCCGGGCGGCCAGGGCAGCGACGGCGGCACCGGGCTGGGGCTCGCGATCGCCCGGTGGGCGGTGGAACTGCACCGGGGCCGGATCGGGGTGGCCGAGTCCTCCCGGGGTTGCCGGATTCAGGTCCTCCTTCCGGGGCTGTTCCGCGGCCCCGGTTGACGTTAAGGTTCGGGGCGGCAGGCCAAGATCGTCAGAGCGCCAGGGCGCTCGCATGCGCTTCCGTCAGTTCCGATCACGTCCCGAACCGACCCGGTCGGGTTGTGAACCCGGGTGTGAAAGCGCTCGGACTGACACGATCCAGTACGGCCGAGAGCCGCCGCCGACGGCGTCCCGTACGCCCGGCGCCGCGCCCCGCCCGGCCGTGACGTGCACGTTTACCGTCCGGCTGACAGAGAACCTCGGTTGTTTCCCGCCATTTCGAGCCCCGAAACACGGGTTCCGGTGTGACTTACGCGACGGATCACCCGCCCCGCCTGCACTCCTGGCCTCGCAAGGCGTAGCCTTAATTCCCGCTGTCCATCATCTTGTGAAGCGGAAGAGGGCGGTTGCCGCCGTGTCGCCACAGTCCCCCAGTAACTCGAGCTCCCCCAGCCTCCGGCCGGGAGGCGCCCATACGACCGAACAAGCCGGGCAGGGTCATGACCCCGCCGCGGCTTTCGGCGCCAATGAGTGGCTCGTCGACGAGATCTATCAGCAGTACCTCCAGGACCCGAACTCGGTAGACCGCGCCTGGTGGGACTTCTTCGCCGATTACAAGCCGGGGGCTGCTGCCACGCCGGCTCCGGCGGATACCGCAGCCCCGGGCAAGCAGGCCGAGCAGCCCGCGACCCCGGCCGCGGCCGTCCCGAGCGCTCCGGCCCCGCAGGCCGCCGCCGCTGTCCCGGCCACGCCTCCGAGGCAGGCTCCCGCCGCACCGGCCCAGGGCGCCACCGCACAGGGTGCCCCCGCGCCGGCCAAGGCCGCAGCGCCCGCGAAGGCTCCCGCCGCCGCGGCGCCCGCGCCGGAGGCCACCGCCGGCCCGGAGTTCGTGACGCTGCGCGGCCCGTCGGCCGCCGTCGTCAAGAACATGAACGCCTCCCTGGAACTGCCCACGGCCACGTCCGTGCGCGCCGTCCCGGTGAAGCTGCTGTTCGACAACCGCATCGTCATCAACAACCACCTCAAGCGCGCCCGGGGCGGGAAGATCTCCTTCACGCACCTCATCGGGTACGCGATGGTGCAGGCCATCAAGGCCATGCCGGCCATGAACAACTCCTTCGCGGTGAAGGACGGCAAGCCCACCCTGGTCAAGCCCGAGCACATCAACCTCGGGCTCGCGATCGACCTGGTGAAGCCCAACGGCGACCGCCAGCTCGTCGTCGCGGCCATCAAGAAGGCCGACACGCTCAACTTCTTCGAGTTCTGGCAGGCGTACGAGGACATCGTCCGCCGCGCCCGGGACAACAAGCTGACCATGGACGACTTCACCGGGGTCACGGTCTCCCTGACCAACCCCGGCGGCATCGGCACCGTCCACTCCGTGCCGCGTCTGATGCCCGGCCAGTCCGTGATCATGGGCGTCGGCGCGATGGACTACCCGGCGGAGTTCCAGGGCACCTCCCAGGACACCCTGACCAAGCTCGGCATCTCCAAGGTCATGACGCTCACGTCGACCTACGACCACCGGGTCATCCAGGGCGCCGCCTCCGGCGAGTTCCTGCGGGTCGTCGCCAACCTGCTGCTCGGCGAGAGCGGCTTCTACGACGAGATCTTCGAAGCGCTGCGCATCCCCTACGAGCCGGTCCGCTGGCTCAAGGACATCGACGCCTCGCACGACGACGACGTCACCAAGGCCGCCCGCGTCTTCGAGCTGATCCACTCCTACCGGGTCCGCGGCCACGTCATGGCCGACACCGACCCGCTGGAGTACCGCCAGCGCAAGCACCCCGACCTGGACATCACCGAGCACGGCCTCACCCTGTGGGACCTGGAGCGGGAGTTCGCGGTCGGCGGCTTCGCCGGCAAGTCGATGATGAAGCTGCGCGAGATCCTCGGCGTGCTGCGCGACTCGTACTGCCGCACCACCGGCATCGAGTTCATGCACATCCAGGACCCCAAGCAGCGCAAGTGGATCCAGGACCGCGTCGAGCGCCCGCACTCCAAGCCGGAGCGCGAGGAGCAGCTGCGCATCCTGCGCCGCCTGAACGCCGCCGAGGCGTTCGAGACGTTCCTCCAGACCAAGTACGTCGGTCAGAAGCGCTTCTCGCTGGAGGGCGCGGAGTCCGTCATCCCGCTGCTGGACGCGGTCATCGACTCGGCGGCCGAGTCCCGGCTGGACGAGGTCGTCATCGGGATGGCCCACCGCGGCCGTCTCAACGTGCTCGCGAACATCGTGGGCAAGTCGTACGCGCAGATCTTCCGCGAGTTCGAGGGCAACCTCGACCCGAAGTCGATGCACGGCTCCGGCGACGTGAAGTACCACCTGGGCGCCGAGGGCACCTTCACCGGTCTCGACGGCGAGCAGATCAAGGTCTCGCTGACGGCCAACCCCTCGCACCTGGAGGCCGTCGACCCGGTCCTCGAAGGCGTCGCGCGGGCCAAGCAGGACATCATCAACAAGGGCGGCACGGACTTCACGGTCCTGCCGGTCGCCCTGCACGGTGACGCGGCCTTCGCGGGCCAGGGCGTCGTGGCCGAGACGCTGAACATGTCGCAGCTGCGGGGCTACCGCACCGGCGGCACGGTCCACATCGTCATCAACAACCAGGTCGGCTTCACCGCCGCCCCGGAGTCCTCCCGCTCGTCGATGTACGCGACGGACGTGGCCCGGATGATCGAGGCCCCGATCTTCCACGTCAACGGGGACGACCCCGAGGCCGTGGTGCGGGTGGCACGGCTGGCGTTCGAGTTCCGTCAGGCGTTCAACAAGGACGTCGTGATCGACCTCATCTGCTACCGCCGCCGCGGGCACAACGAGACCGACAACCCGGCCTTCACCCAGCCGCTGATGTACGACCTGATCGACAAGAAGCGCTCGGTGCGCAAGCTGTACACCGAGTCCCTAATCGGTCGCGGCGACATCACGCTGGAGGAGGCCGAGCAGGCGCTCCAGGACTTCCAGGGCCAGCTGGAGAAGGTCTTCACCGAGGTCCGCGAGGCCACCTCGCAGCCCGGTGAGGTGCACAGCCCCGACCCGCAGCCCGAGTTCCCGGTGGCCGTCACCACGGCGGTCTCGCAGGAGGTCGTCAAGCGGATCGCCGAGTCCCAGGTGAACATCCCCGAGCGGGTCACCGTCCACCCGAGGCTGCTGCCGCAGCTCCAGCGCCGGATGGCGATGGTGGAGGACGGCACGATCGACTGGGGCATGGGCGAGACCCTCGCCATCGGCTCGCTGCTGATGGAGGGCACCCCGGTCCGGCTGTCCGGCCAGGACTCCCGCCGGGGCACCTTCGGCCAGCGGCACGCGGTCCTGATCGACCGGGCGACCGGCGAGGACTACACCCCGCTGCTCTACCTGTCGGACGACCAGGCCCGGTACAACGTCTACGACTCGCTGCTGTCCGAGTACGCGGCGATGGGCTTCGAGTACGGCTACTCGCTGGCCCGCCCGGACGCCCTCGTCATGTGGGAGGCGCAGTTCGGCGACTTCGTGAACGGCGCGCAGACCGTGGTGGACGAGTTCATCTCCTCCGCCGAGCAGAAGTGGGCCCAGACCTCGGGCGTCACCCTGCTGCTGCCGCACGGCTACGAGGGCCAGGGCCCGGACCACTCGTCCGCCCGCCCGGAGCGCTTCCTCCAGCTGTGCGCACAGAACAACATGACGGTCGCGATGCCGACCCTGCCGTCGAACTACTTCCACCTGCTGCGCTGGCAGGTCCACAACCCGCACCACAAGCCGCTGGTCGTCTTCACCCCGAAGTCGATGCTCCGGCTCAAGGCCGCGGCGTCGAAGACGGAGGAGTTCACCACGGGTGGCTTCCGCCCGGTCATCGGTGACACCACCGTGGACCCGGCGGCCGTGCGGAAGGTCGTCTTCTGCGCGGGCAAGGTCTACTACGACCTGGAGGCCGCACGGATCAAGCGCGGCACCCAGGACACCGCCTTCATCCGGATCGAGCGGCTGTACCCGCTGCCGGGCGCGGAGCTCCAGGCGGAGATCTCCAAGTACCCGAACGCGGAGAAGTACCTCTGGGTCCAGGAGGAGCCCGCGAACCAGGGTGCGTGGCCGTTCATCGCGCTGAACCTGATCGACCACCTCGACCTGGCGGTCGGCGCGGACGTCCCGCACGGCGAGCGGCTGCGGCGGATCTCCCGCCCGCACGGTTCGTCGCCCGCGGTCGGTTCGGCGAAGCGGCACCAGGCCGAGCAGGAGCAGCTGGTGAACGAGGTGTTCGAGGCGTAACGCCCCCGGCACGTTCGTGAGGAGGCCCGGGTGTCCGCGATGGCGGGTGCCCGGGCCTCCCCGCGTTCCCGGGGCCGTACCCTGAGGGGACCAACACGTGGTCCTGAGCAGGAGCGGAACCTTGTACTTCACCGACCGGGGCATCGAGGAACTGGAGAAGCGGCGCGGCGAGGAGGAAGTCACCTTCGAGTGGCTCGCCGAGCAGCTGCGCGCGTTCGTGGACCTGAACCCCGACTTCGAGGTTCCGGTGGAACGCCTCGCCACGTGGCTTGCCCGCCTGGACGACGAGGAAGAGTAAGCCCTTCGGCCGCGCTGTTCCCGTGCGGGTGCGCTGTGGTTCCCCGCGCAGTTCCCCGCGCCCCTTCAGGTGCGTTCACCTGAGGGTGCGTTGTCCGCTCCGGGTGCTGTCCCGGCGGGACGGTCGACGGCGGCGAGAAGCGACCCGGTTCAAGGGGCGCGGGGAACTGCGCAAACCACCACGCACCCGAGCAGAACCAGCGCACGCACAGCCGAACGCACCGACCAGGGGCGCGGGGAACTGCGCAAACCACCCGACGCACCGCACGGGCCAGCGCACCCCCAGGTGGACGCACCCGGAAGGGGCGCGGGGAACGGCGCGAAGCCCCAGCGCACGGCGCAGAGCAGCACACCCCAGCGCAACGCACCCGAAGGGGGCGCGGGGAACGGCGCGAGCAACCACCCCCGACCCGCACCGGAACTCCGCGGGGAACCGCACCCTCACCGCGTACGGCGCAACCCCCACACCCCAGAGGCAACAAGAACCCCACCGACCAGCACCCAGGACCCCCGCCCCCGCCGAAGGCCCACAAGCACCAGCGGCACACCCCCCAGAACCTGCACCACCGCGGCCCCCCGCAACGGCACCGCCCACCACACCGCATCGACCACTTCGTACCGCGCCGCAACAGCCCACAGCACCCCCGGCGGAGCCCCCGGCGCCAACCCCCGCGGCAGCGCCAGCCCCGTCCGTGCGAGCACCGCCACCAGCCCGATGAGCCGCGCCCGCGCATCCGCGTCGGAGTCCGGCCGGGCCAGCTCCTCCAGCTCCTGCACGTCCAGCACGGGGTCCAGCCCGAGCCGCAGCGCGAACGTGTGGAGGGCCTCCGCCTCACCGACCGGCGTGCCGCTGGCCAGCCACTCGAAGGCCACGGGCCGCCGGAACCCGGACGCGAGGACGAAGCCGCTGTGCCCGGGGTCCCACCACAGTGCCAGCACGGCCCACTGACCGCCGACGGCCAGTGCCCCCGCCCAACCGGTGACCACCCGGTCCACGGGATCGCCGCCGTCCGCCCAGGGCGTCGTCCCGGGGACCAGCGCCGTCCACCCCTCCCCCGCTGCGACGCACCGGAAGGGCTCGCGCAGCAGCCGGGCCGCGGCGGTGACGGTCTCGGGGGCCGCCCGGCAGAGCAGCAGCGCCCCGGTCGCGGAGCTCGGGTCGAACGCCATGTCCCCACGCTAGATCACCACGGGGCGAACCGCCGCGCACGGTGCCCCGGCGCACCCCGGTCCACCGACGGAACGCGAAGGTGACCCCTTCGGGTACTTGACCCCGGCGATCCGCGATATATCGTGTATTGCAGAAGACGCGATATGGCGCGTCCAGTTCCGACCGAGGGAGGTTCCATGTCCGAGTGGTCCGTCGCCGAGCCTCAACAGCTCAGCCTCGACGCCCCGGTCACGGCGCTCCACGTACGCATCGTCAACGGAACGGTGAACGTGGTGGGTACCGAGGAGAGTTCCGCCCGGCTCCAGGTGTCCGAGATCGAGGGTCCGCCCCTGGTCATCACCCATGAGGACGGCGTCCTGACCGTGGCGTACGACGACCTCCCCTGGAAGGGCTTCCTGCGCTGGCTCGACAACAAGGGCTGGCGCCGTAGCGCGGTCGTGTCACTGACGGTCCCGACCGGCACCCGGGTGGAGGTCGGCGTCGTCGGCGCCGGGGCCGTGATCTCCGGCATCGCGGGGCGTACGGACGTCCGGGGCGTCACAGGCGACACCACGCTCGTCGGCATGGACGGCCCGGTCCGTACCGATACGGTCTCCGGGAACATCGAGGCCCAGGCCCTGACGGGCACCCTCCGGTTCAACTCCGTCTCGGGCGATCTGACCGTCGTCGAAGGCTCCGGCACCAGGGTCCGGGCGGACTCGGTCAGCGGCTCCATGATCGTGGACCTCGACCCCACCGGCCGCCCCGCAGACGTCGAGCTGAACAGCGTCTCCGGCGAGATCGCAATCCGGCTGCCGGACCCCGCCGACGCCGAGGTCGAGGCGAACACCGCGAGCGGAGCCGTGTCGAACCACTTCGAGGGCCTACGGGTCAGCGACCAGTGGGGTGCCAAGCGCATCACCGGCCGCCTCGGCGCGGGCACGGGCAAACTCAAGGCCAGTACGATGTCCGGTTCGATCGCCCTACTCCGCAGACCCGGCGCCGAGCACCCAGGCGCCCCGCCCCCCGCCGCCCCCGACGGGGTCGACGCCGACCGGAAGGTGATGTGACATGCCCCCCGTCTTCGCCCACGGCCGACTGCGCCTCTACCTCCTCAAGCTCCTGGACGAGGCCCCCCGCCACGGGTACGAGGTGATCCGCCTCCTGGAAGAACGCTTCCAGGGGCTGTACGCACCGTCCGCCGGGACGGTGTACCCCCGACTCGCCAAGTTGGAGACGGAGGGGCTGGTCACCCACACCACCGAGGGTGGGCGGAAGGTCTACTCCATCACGGAGGCGGGCCGCGCCGAGTTGGCCAGCCGCAAGGGCGAGCTGGTCGACCTGGAGCTGGAGATCCGCGAATCCGTCGCGGAACTCGCCGCGGAGATCCGCGACGACGTGCGCACTTCGGCGGGCGACCTGCGCCGCGACATGCGCGCGGCGGCCCAGCAGGCACGGACCTCCGGCGGCACGGCGGGCGGGCCGGGCTTCCCCGACCCCTCCGGCCTCCTCGACGGTTCGTGGGGCGACTCGCAGGCGTGGCAGAGCGCCAAGGAGGACCTGAAGCGCGCCAAGCAGGAGTGGAAGGAACAGGCTCGCCGGGCGAAGGACGAGAGCCGCCGGGCGCGTGACGAGGCCCAGCGGGCCCGCCGCCAGGCCAAGGAGGCCCAGACCCAGGCCCAGCAGGAGGTCCAGCGGATCGCCAAGCGGGTCCAGGAACAGGTGCAGTCCCACTTCCAGCGCGGCGATTGGCCCACGGGGGTCCGCGAGGGCCTGTCGGAGCTGGTCAAGGAGTTCGGCGAGTTCGGACAGACCCGCCCCACCCAAGAGACCGACCCCACCCGAAAGACCGATCCCGCCCCTGAGCGGGACCCCGCCCAGGAGACCGACCCCGCTGCGAAGCCGGACTTCGCTGCGGAGCCGGACCTCACGACGGAAGCCGACCCCGGAACGGCTCCGCCCGAGTACAGCGAGGCTCCGTCCGCCTTCCCGGCGGGCTACGCCCCGGAGTGGTCCGAGCAAACCCCTTCGGACGACCCCGCCCGCGACCTCGACCGCCTACTGGACCGCTTCCGCGATGACATCCGCGATGCCGCCCGCGATCACGGCGTCACGGAGGCCCAGTTCCGTACGGCGCGCCGTCATCTCTCCACAGCCGCGGCCCACATCGCCGCAACGCTGACGACCAGGACCCCGGAGGACCGGAGTTCCTAGCGGCAGGGCCCCGTCCCGCACGGAGGCGGGGCGGCCCCGTGGACAGCGTCTACGGTCCACGGGACCGCCCCTGCACTCACGCAGCTCGTCCAGCGCCCCCGTCTCCGCGTCCGAACGAGCCCGCGGACAGCGCCTTCCACACCTCCGGTAGCCCCACCCCGTGGTCGGCGAGGACTTCGGAGACCACTCCGGGCTGGGCCGTCAACGCCAGCAACAGGTGCTGGTCGCCGATCTCCCGCTCCCCGCGCTCCAACGCCATCCGCAGGGCCCCCTTCACCACGGCCTTGGCCTCCGAGGAGAACGCGGGCCCCGAGAACCAGCCGCGGCGCGGCGCCGGGGGCGCACCCCGGCCCGCCTCGGGTTCGAGCGCACCGGCACCATGCCCCTCCTCCACCCGGTCCACGATCTGCTCGACGTCGATCCCGAGGCCGGCCAGGGCCTCGGAGTCGGCACGGGACAGCCCCGCCCGCCGCCGCGCGTCGGCCAGCGCCCGGACCATGGAGTCCCGCCGCCGGTCGACATCGAGGGCGACCAGGACGGACGCCGCCCGGCCACCCGTACGGTCCAGCAGCGCGAGCAACAGGTGCTCCGCCTCCACCTGCCGCCTCCCCCGGCGCGCCGCCTGTTCGGCCGCCCCGACCACCACGGCCCGTGCGTCCCCGGTGAACCGTTCGAACATCACTGCCTCCCGTGCTTCTTGTGCACCGCTTGCCGACTGACCCCCAGCTCCGTGGCGATCTCCTGCCACGACCACCCCTGCTGGCGGGCACTGCGCACCTGCACGGCTTCCAGGCGCTCCAGCAGCCGTCGCAGCGCGGCGACGGCCCGCAGGCCGACCCGGGGGTCACGATCACCGGCTCGCGCGGCGAGATCCGTTGCTTCGGTCATGACGTCAACGTACATTGACAAATGCATCGCGTCAATCAAAGTTGACAGATCCGGGCGTCGGAGCCGCGGGAGCCGGGTCGGGTTCGGGCCGGTGGGTCAGTCGGTCGACGGGGTCTGCTTCATCCCGTCGACCACGGCCCGCTTCAGCACGGCATGGGTGTGGGTCACCTGGCCGGGCTTGATCAGCCCCTCGTCCTCCGGGCGCTCCTCGATCTGGACCGTACGGGAGCCCAGGAACACATGACTCTTCTTGTCGAAGATCCATTCCTCACGCTCCCCGCTGACCTCGTCCAGCCGGGCCACCGCCACCCCCTCACGACCCACCGCGTCCACCGCCTTCGGCACCACGACGACACCGGGGATCTTCTCGGCGGCCTTGAACAACGCCGGGTAGAGCTTCGCGGGCGGATAGCTCTCGCCGAGCAGGTCCCCGATCGTGGTGAACGCCTGCTGGTCGGGGGAGTTGCCCTGCCCCTTCGTCTCCTTGTAGATGAGGGCGAGCAGTTGATCGGGGTCGGTGGTCAGATCGGCCAGGTAGTCGTACGACGGATGGTTCAGACCGGCCACCGGGACATTGCCCTTCTCATCGGTGCCGCTCAGCGTCTCGCCCTCGGGTCCGTCATTGACGGAGGGGTCGATCAGCCACCCCTTGGTGCCGTCGGAGGACTTCCAGACCTGACGGCGGTGAAGCGCGTGGTTGCCCAGGGTGACCTCGTCCTCGACGTGCCTCAGATAGACGTCGGCCGCCTTGGACTCGATGTAGACGTACTGTCCGGGCCGCACGGTCGGGTGGGGTGCCTTGGCGGCGGCCAGGGAGATCCGGTCGAGCAGCTGCGGCATCCCCTTGGTGGTCGCGGTGCCGATCTCCACGGTGGGGAGCGCGGCGGTGGCGGCACCGCCGTCCCGCACCCCCTCACCGTCGTTCTTCAGGACGCCGGCCACGACCACCCCGGCCAGCGCGGCGGCCATCAGGGGCAGGGTGACCGCCGGGCGGGGCAGCCGGAAGCGGCGCCCCCCGTCCGGGGCCGTCGTCGTCTCACGCTGTTCCTGCTGGATGCGGGCCATCAGACGCTCCTTGTGGAGTTGGTGGCGGCCCGCCGGCAGGTCACGCGCCGTCCGGGACAGGAGCTGTGCTTCCTGTTCCCCTTCGGGCGGGGCCTGTCGGGGCGTGTGCGCGTTCATCGGTTTCCTCCCTGCGCGGGCCGGATCACGTGCGTGTGATCACCTCTTGTCTGTCGGGCGGGGCGACCGCCTTCCCGTTTTCCGGGCACTTCCTCGAAGGATTTCCCCGGCGCCGGGCGGATCGGGTCCTCCTCGGCGAACGCCCGTAGTTTCCTGCGGGCCCGGGAGAGTCGGGAGGCGACGGTCCCCACCGGAACCCCGAGGGCCTCCGCCGCGCTCTCGTAGTCCAGCCCCTCGCCCAGGCAGAGGGCCACCACCTCGCGTTCCGGTCTGCGGAGCTTGGCCAGGGCCCGGAGCGCCTTCGCCAGCATGCGCCGGTCGTCGACCCGTGCGGCCACCTCGTCGGCGTGGTCGGGCACCGCGAGTTCCGCGGCCGCAGCCGCGCCGGCGGCGGCCCGGTAGCGTCGATTGCTCCGGTACTGGTTGCGCGCGGTGTTGGTGGCGATGCCCAGCAACCAGGGCCGCAGGGAGCCGCCTTCCGGCTCGACCCGGTCACGCAGCCGCCACGCCTCCAGGAAGGTCGCGGCCATCACGTCCTCGGCCGTGGACCAGTCGGCGGTCAGCCGGAAGGCATGGTTGTACACCGCGCGGGCATAGCTGTCGAACAGCTCCGCGAACGCGGTCGATTCCCCGGCCCGCACCCGGGTACGCATATGAGTGCTCACAACGATGAGCTGTCCGGCACCACCGACCGACTTCCCGTGACCCTCGTCACAACACGTCCCGCCCGGATGTCCGGGCAACCCGGTGGTGGTGCCGCAGGGGCTACACGGTCAGCACGACCTTTCCGAACAGGTCACCGGTGAGCATCCGTTGGAACCCTTCTCGGGCCCGGTCCAGGGGCAGCACCTCGTCGATCACCGGACGCACGCCCGTCGCGGCGCAGAACGCGAGCAGGTCCTCCAACTCGTCCTTGGAGCCCATCGTGGAGCCCACGATCCGCAGCTCCAGGAAGAACACCCGGGTCAGTTCGGCATGTGAGGGTGCGTCACCGCTGGTGGCGCCGGAGATCACCAGGGTGCCGCCGGGCCGCAGCGACTTGATGGAGTGCGACCAGGTGGCGGCCCCCACGGTCTCGATCACCGCGTCCACCCGGCGCGGCAGCCGCGCCCCCGTGGGCAGTGCCTCCACCGCCCCCAGCTCAAGGGCGCGGGTGCGCTTGGCCTCGTCGCGGCTGGTGGCGAAGACCTGGAGCCCGGCGGCCTTGGCCAAGACGATCGCGGCGGTCGCGACCCCGCCCCCGGCGCCCTGGACGAGCACCGAATCCCCGGGGCGCACCCCGGCGTTGGTGAAGAGCATCCGGTACGCGGTGAGCCAGGCCGTGGGCAGACAGGCGGCTTCCACGAAGGAGAGGCCGGCGGGCTTGGGCAGCACGTTCCACACCGGCACGGACACCTGTTCGGCGAAGGTGCCCTGGTACTTCTCCGTCAGCAGGGAGCGTCCCTCGTGGGGCCCCACCCCGTACCCGGTCTGCCCGATGACGGAGTGCAGGACGACCTCGTTGCCGTCCTCGTCGACCCCCGCGGCATCGCAGCCGAGGATCATCGGCAACGCGTCCTCGCCGAGCCCCACCCCGCGCAGGGACCAGAGGTCGTGGTGGTTCAGCGAGGCGGCCCGGACGTTCACGGTGGTCCAGCCGTCCCGGGCCCCGGGGGCCGGGCGTTCCCCCAGCTCCAGCCCGTTCAGTGGTTGATCACGGTCAATGCGAGCGGCGTAGGCAGCGAACATGCCCGCGACGATAGGCCCGACCGCCGCCCCGCCGGAACGTCCGCCCCGGGTGACACACAGCACCCTCCGCCACGAGCGCCCGACCGGGCCCGCGCGAAGGGCCCTGCCCCGGGACTTCTCCCGGGGCAGGGCCCTTGCACGACAACCACCGAACGGGCTATCGGCGTGCGACGCCCTCGGCGCGGGCCGCCGCGGCGACCGCCGCGGTGACCGCGGGGGCCACCCGCTCGTCGAACGGCGAGGGGATCACGTAGTCGGCGGCGAGTTCGTCGCCGACGACCGCCGCCAACGCGTCGGCAGCCGCGATCTTCATCCCCTCGGTGATCCGGGAGGCCCGCACCTGGAGCGCTCCGGCGAAGATGCCGGGGAAGGCCAGCACGTTGTTGATCTGGTTCGGGAAGTCGGAGCGCCCGGTGGCCACCACGGCCGCGTACTTGTGGGCGACCGTGGGGTGCACCTCGGGGTCCGGGTTCGCCATCGCGAACACGAAGGACCGGGGCGCCATCGACGCCACCGCGGCCTCGGGCACCGTTCCCCCGGACACCCCGATGAACACGTCCGCCCCGGCCAGCGCGGCATCGAGGCCACCGCTGAGGCCGGCCCGGTTGGTGATCTCGGCGAGCTCCCGCTTGGCGGGGTTGAGGTCGTCCCGGTCCCGGCTGACGATGCCCTTGCGGTCGGCGACCGCCACGTCCCCGATGCCCGCTTCGAGCAGGAACTTGGCGATGGCGACCCCGGCGGCACCGGCTCCGGAGATGACCGCGCGCAGGTCACCGAGCGTGCGCCCGGTCAGCTTCGCGGCGTTGCGCAGTGCGGCGAGGGTGACGACGGCGGTGCCGTGCTGGTCGTCGTGGAAGACGGGGATGTCCAGCCGCTCCTGGAGCTTGCGCTCGATCTCGAAGCAGCGCGGCGCCGAGATGTCCTCCAGATTGACGCCGCCGAAGGACGGGGCCAGCCGGACGACGGTCTCGACGATCTCGTCCGCGTCGGTGGTCGCGAGGGCGATCGGCACCGCGTCGACCCCGGCGAACTGCTTGAAGAGGATCGCCTTGCCCTCCATGACGGGCAGGGACGCCTCCGGTCCGATGTCGCCGAGCCCGAGCACGGCGGTACCGTCCGTCACCACGGCGACGACCTGTGACTTCCAGGTGTAGTCATGGACGAGTTCGGGCTGCTCGGCGATGGCGCTGCACACCCGGGCGACGCCGGGGGTGTACGCGAGGGACAGCTCGTCCTTGTCGCGCACGGGCACGGTCGCCTGGATGGCCATCTTGCCACCCCGGTGGAGGGCGAACGCGGGGTCGAAGGAATCGAGGGGCTCACCGTCGCCCTCGAATCCCGCACTGCCCTTGCCGCGCGTGCCCCCGTCGACGCCGGGTGCGCTGTTGTCGCTGTCGCTGCGAGGATTGACGATCTCCGCTGCCACTTGTCTTGCCCCTTAATTCTTAAGCCTGAGGGTGACCACTCCTGGTAAAGGGGTGGGCGGGCACCGTGCCGGATCCGTTGTCCTCGAAGCCCGGAGCGGAAGCCCGGAGCGCTTCGAACACGCAACTGCCTGTGACGCATGCGGACCTGGCACGACGGGCGCGCCGCACGCGCGCCCTGAGCCCCTGATGAGGGGTGTAAAGAACCTTCATACCGGACGGACCGCTTGACGGACGAGTCCGGGGCGGCACGGTGATGTGACTCATACGCGAATTTCGTGAACATATGGACAAGACCGCGACGGGTCGCCATCTCTGCACGATCGTCCCGACTGGTCTCTTCGTGCACCCTCGGTCTCGCCGAAGATTTTTCGGCCCGGGATGATCAGTCCCGCAGAAGGTCCGGTCGGGATGTACCGGCCTGTCGGGATTCGGGGGTGACCCGTTATCCGATTTTGACATAGCGGGCGGACTGTTTGACCAGGCACGAATGGCAAGATGCCGTAATCACACGTGGTCGCGACACCCGAAGGTGTGTGCCCGCCGACCACCGGCACCTCACCCACTCGCCGGAGGATTCACCATGACCGCACGCTCCACCCGTCGCTCGTTCGCCGCGAAGTCCGGGCAGTCACGGCTCGCCGCGATCGGCGCGATCGCGGTCGCCGGCTCACTGCTGCTGACCGGCTGCGGCGACCAGACCAAGGAGAAGGACAAGGGGGAGTCGGGCGGCGACGTCAAGGCCGCCGCTCCGCTCGCCGACAAGCTCCCCCAGGCCATCCGGGACAAGGGTGAGGTCAAGGTCGGTTCGGACATCGCCTACGCGCCGGTCGAGTTCAAGGACAAGTCCGGCAAGACGGTCGGCATCGACCCGGACATCGCCGCCGCGATCGGCAAGCAGCTCGGCGTGAAGTTCACCTTCGAGAACGGTACGTTCGACACCCTCGTCACCGGTCTGCGGTCCAAGCGGTACGACATCGCCATGTCCGCGATGACGGACACCAAGGACCGGCAGAACGGCGTCGACGGCGACACCGGCAAGAAGGTCGGCGAGGGCGTCGACTTCGTCGACTACTTCAACGCGGGCGTCTCCATCTACACGCTCAAGGGCAAGACCCAGTCCATCGCGACCTGGGACGACCTCTGCGGCAAGAAGCTCGTCGTCCAGCGCGGCACGGTCTCCCACGACCTCGCCAAGGACCAGGCGAAGAAGTGCCCGTCCGGCAAGAAGCTGAACGTCGAGGCGTACGACACCGACCAGCAGGCCCAGACCCGGCTGCGCTCCGGTGGCGCGGACGCCGGCTCCGCGGACTTCCCGGTCGCCGCGTACGCGGTGGAGACCTCCGGCGGCGGCAAGGACTTCGAGCTGGTCGGCGAGCAGGTCGAGGCCGCCCCGTACGGCATCGCCGTGGCCAAGGGCAACACCGAGCTGCGGGACGCCATCAAGGCCGCGCTCGACGCCATCATCAAGAACGGCGAGTACGCCAAGATCGTCGCCAAGTGGGGCGTCGACGGCGGCGCCGTGAAGGAGGCCGTGGTCAACGGCGGCAAGTGACCCCGCGCCCGCGCTGAAGCCGCCAAGGCCACCGAAAGGCAAGATCCGTGTCCGTTGACATCGGCAAGACGGACGGTGCTCCCCCGAGCCCGCCGTCCTCCCGGCCGGAAGCCATCAAGGCCGTTCCGGTCCGGCACTACGGGCGGTACGTCGCCGCCCTGATCGCCGTCGCCCTGCTCGCGTCGATCGTCTACGCGTTCGCCCAGGGCCAGATCAACTGGGGCGCCGTCCCCGACTACTTCTTCGACGACCGCATCATCAAGGGCGTGGGCAGCACCCTGGTGCTCACCGCCCTGTCCATGGTGATCGGCATCGGCGGCGGCATCCTCCTCGCGGTGATGCGCCTGTCCAAGAACCCGGTGACCTCGTCCATCGCGTGGTTCTACATCTGGTTCTTCCGGGGCACCCCGGTCCTGGTCCAGCTGTTCGTCTGGTTCAACCTGGGCCTGGTCTTCGAGTACATCAACCTCGGCTTCGTCTACAAGGACTACTGGTCGAGCTTCATGACGCCGTTCCTGACGGCGCTGCTCGGCCTCGGCCTCAACGAGGCCGCGTACATGGCGGAGATCTGCCGGGCCGGCCTGCTGTCGGTGGACGAGGGGCAGACCGAGGCGTCGAACGCCCTGGGCATGAGCCACTCCAAGACCCTGCGCCGCATCGTCATCCCGCAGGCCATGCGCGTGATCGTGCCCCCGACGGGCAACGAGGTCATCAACATGCTCAAGACGACCTCACTGGTGTCGGCGGTGCAGTACTACGAACTACTCAAGTACGCCACGGACATCGGTCAGACCTCGGGCTCCCCGGTGGAGATGCTGTTCCTCGCCGCCGCCTGGTACCTGATCATGACCTCGGTGCTGAGCATCGGCCAGTACTACATCGAGCGGTACTACGCCCGCGGCTCCAGCCGTCAGCTGCCGCCCACGCCCTGGCAGAAGGTCAGGAAGCACGTGTTCTCCCTGTCCAGCCGAAAGGGGGCCACGGCATGACCGCGATGGTGAAGGCCGAAGGCGTCCACAAGTCCTACGGCAACGTCGAGGTCCTCAAGGGCATCGACCTGGAGGTCGCGACGGGCGAGGTGTTCTGCCTCATCGGCCCGTCCGGCTCCGGCAAGTCGACGTTCCTGCGCTGCATCAACCACCTGGAGAAGGTCAACGCCGGGCGGCTGTACGTGGACGGGCAGCTCGTCGGCTACCGTCAGAAGGGCGACAAGCTGTACGAGCTCAAGGACAGCGAGGTCGCCCTCAAGCGCCGTGACATCGGCATGGTCTTCCAGCGCTTCAACCTGTTCCCGCACATGACGGCGCTGGAGAACGTCATGGAGGCGCCGGTCCAGGTCAAGCGGCAGTCGAAGGCCCAGGCCAGGGAGCGCGCCCGGGAGTTGCTGGAACGGGTGGGCCTCGCCGACAAGGCGGGCAACTACCCCTCACAGCTCTCCGGCGGTCAGCAGCAGCGGGTGGCCATCGCCCGCGCCCTGGCGATGGACCCGAAGCTGATGCTGTTCGACGAGCCGACCTCCGCGCTCGACCCGGAGCTGGTCGGCGACGTGCTGGACGTGATGCGGGACCTCGCGGAGTCGGGCATGACGATGGTCGTGGTCACCCACGAGATGGGTTTCGCCCGTGAGGTCGGCGACTCGCTCGTCTTCATGGACGGCGGTGTCGTCGTCGAATCGGGTGATCCGCGCGAGGTCCTGACGAACCCTCGGCACGAGCGCACCCGGTCCTTCCTCTCGAAGGTCCTGTAACCCCCGCCCGCACCACCCGCGAGGAACCGCGAGGTGCGCCCCCGCCCGGGGGCGCACCTCGCGGTCGTCGTCCTCCCGCAAGGCGTCCCACCGCAGGACGTCCTACCGCAGAGCGAGGACCATCGCGTCGGACGGCGAGGCCCACACCCCCCGCGCCTCGGCGAACCCGCCCTCGCGCAGCGCCCGCACGTGCCAGTCGAGCGGGGGCGTGTCCCCCTCCGCGTGCTCACCGAAGATCGCGAACCGCCGTGCGGTGGCCTCGGCGAGGACCGGGTCCCGTCCGACCACCTCCCACCACGCGGCCCAGTCGAGCGCCCCGGCCTCCCGCTCCCGCTCGCGCCGCCCCCGGCGCAACGCGGCGTCCGCCTCGTTGATCCGGGGCGTCAGCTCGTCGATCATGTGGTCGGCGTTCATGAACACACCGCCGTCCCGGACGACCCCGGCGAGCTGTCCGTACAGCGCGGCGAGCGGTTCCCGGTGCAGCCAGTGCAGGGCGGTCGACGTGAGCACCGCGTCGTAGGAGTCGTGCGGCAACTGGTCCCACCAGTCCGGCGCGGTCAGGTCGGCAGTCACGAAGGAGACACGGTCATCACCCGCGAAGGTGCCTTCGGCGATCATGAGGAGCGCCGGATCGAGATCCACCCCGGTACTTGTCGCGTTCGGGAACCTCCGGAGCAGCCGATCCGTAATACTCCCCGTACCGCATGCGAGGTCGAGCACCCGGGGTTCGGGGCCGGCGATCGCCTCGACCATGTCCAGCATGACCCGGAACCGCTCCTCGCGGTCCGGCATGTACCACTCCTGCTGTCGGTCCCAGCTCCGCTGCCAGGCTCGCCAGTCGGTTCCGGTCGTGGTCCCGGTCATTCGTCCCGTACCTCTCCTCCGCGGCCGTTCGGCAGGCGAACCCGGTCCCGCTTCGGCCCGGAGCGCCCGGCCCGGCGGGCCGCTCCGGGCACGGCACCGAGGAACCACCCGATGAACGTAATACCCTTGGGTAGTGAGCAACCATTACCCATTGCCTGCACGACCATAGACGGCGCCCGTAAGGACTACAAGTGGAACTCGCCTATTACTCAGACTATGCCGTACGCCTGGTCAACAGCGAGGAACCCGAACGGGGCAAGGACGCGCTGACGTCGGTCGAGGCCGTGCGGGACCTGTTCGGCACCAGCAAGTCCGCCGCGCGACGGGCCACGGACACCGACGTGACGCGGCTGCGCTCGGTACGGACCCGACTGCGCTCGGTCTTCGAGGCGGCGGACGGCGGGGACGAGACCCTGGCGGTGGACCTGCTGAACTCCCTGCTGCTGGAGTTCCCGGTGAGCCCGCAGATCTCCGGCCACGACTACCGCGACGACGACGGCCGCCCCCTGTGGCACATGCACCTCGCGGACCACCCGTCGAACGCGACCGCCGGGTACGCGGCCATCGCGGCGATGGGCCTCGCCATCCACCTCACCGAGTACGGCGTCGACCGCCTGGGGCTGTGCGAGGCCGCGCCCTGCCGCAACGCCTACCTCGACACCTCGACCAACCGCTCCCGGCGCTACTGCTCCGACCGCTGCGCGACCCGGGCCAACGTGGCCGCCTACCGGGCCCGCAAGCGCCTGGAGGCCGAGCGCGCCGACACCGGCCGCACGGCGGTCAGCGCCCAGCCGAGCGCCCCGCTCCAGGACCGCTGACCGGAGGTCCGGCGCCTCGGCCGGTATCGCCCGAGGACCCGCCCCAGGACGAACTCCGCGGGCACCGTCCCGTACACCGTGCTGTCCCCGCCCGCCGTCGGGTTGTCCGCGAGGACCCACCACCCTCCGCCGCGCCGCTCCACGGCCCGCTTCACGATGAGCAGGTTCTGCTGGAGCGGATGGCGCAGCACGACGACCTGTCCGGGTCGCACCCGGACCCCGTAGCGCACCAGCAGTCGGTCCCCGCCGTACAGCGTCGGCACCATCGAGGGCCCTTCCACCTCGGCCAACCCGAACAGCGCACGGGCCTCCCGCTCCTGTGCTGCTTCCGGCATCGCATACCTCCCGGTCCGTTCCGCCACCAGTCCGAATCCCGCCCGGACTTTCGTCCTAGGCCCCCGGGGGCGCTCGCAAAAACCCCTTCCCCACGGAGTAATGTCCCACCTGAGAAGACGATCACGAGGAAGGACGGCTCCATGCTCTCCCGCCTATTCGCCCCCCGGGTGAAGGTCAGCGCACACTGCGACCTGCCCTGCGGGGTCTACGACCCGGCCCAGGCCCGCATCGAGGCCGAGTCGGTCAAGGCCGTGCAGGACAAGATGGCCGGCAACGACGACCCGCACTACCAGGCTCGCGCGACGGTCATCAAGGAGCAGCGCGCCGAGCTGGCCAAGCACCACGTCTCGGTCCTGTGGAGCGACTACTTCAAGCCGCCGCACTTCGAGAAGTACCCCGAGCTGCACCAGCTGGTCAACGACACCCTCAAGGCCCTCTCGGCCGCGAAGGCGTCCACCGA
This sequence comes from Streptomyces sp. NPDC059816, assembly GCF_042732055.1. Lineage (NCBI taxonomy): Bacteria > Bacillati > Actinomycetota > Actinomycetes > Kitasatosporales > Streptomycetaceae > Streptomyces > Streptomyces sp. NPDC059816. The sequence continues at coordinate 30,831 of NZ_JBHWIQ010000012.1, read as the reverse complement.
CCCGGCCACCGGGCAGAAGGCGCTCGACTACATCGCCCAGATCGACAAGATCTTCTGGGAGACCAAGAAGGCTTGATCTCCGGTCGACGACGCGCAGGCCGCCGTGCGGTCGGCGCGGCACCGAGAAGGGCCCGCCCGGGCAGGATCTCGCCGGGCGGGCCCTTCTGTGCGTTCCGGTGCACCGCCGGCCCGACCGACCGGAACGGACCGTCCGCTCAGGGGTGGCGGCCCCCCAGGACGCAGAATTCGTTTCCTTCCGGGTCGAGGAGGACGACCCAACTCACCTCGCCCTGACCGACGTCGGCGTGTCGAGCGCCCAGGTCGAGCAGTCGACGGACCTCCTCGTCCTGCTCCCGGTCGGTGGGGTTGACGTCGATGTGGAGCCGGTTCTTGACGGTCTTGCCCTCGGGCACCCGTGCGAAGGTCAACGTCGGTGGCACCGGGCCCGGGCGGTTCCTCCCCTCGGGCACCAGGGGGGATCCGATGGTGACGACGTCGTCGCGGTCGTCCCGTACCTCGTAGTCGAGGACCGAGCACCAGAACCGGGCGAGGGCCCGGGGGTCGGCGCAGTCGATCTCCAGGTCGGTGAACTTGCTGGCCATGTCAAAACCTCCCCCTCAGGACCCGGCGGGTTCCCGCCACATCGGCCACATCGTCGGACCGTCCGGCAGTTCCAGCACCGGTTCGCGGACCTCGAAGCCCAGACGCCGGTACAGATCCCGGCTGCGGGCGTTGCTGGCCTCCAGGTACGCGGCCGTGCCCGCCCGGTCGCACCGTTCGAGGACCGGCCGGATCAATGTGGTGCCCAGCCCCTGGCTCCGGCGGTCCGGGTCCACCGCGATCATCCACAGGTACTCGTGGGCGGCGTGGGTGGGATGGAGGCGCTCGGTGAGTCGGCCGACCTGCTCGATCCGTTCGTTTCCGGGGTCGACCGCCTCCCGCATCAGCGCGGGACCGTCCACCCCGTCCGGGTCCTCGTGGCCGCCCTCGGGCATGCTCAGCCACAGGGCGACGGCGGACCCGTCCTCGGTGAGGTCGACGCGGCCGGCCTCCAGCACGATGTCCAGGATGCCCCCCATCATCAGCCGGTGCTTGCGGTGGAAGTCCCCCTCGGCCGCGAACACCCACTGGCTGACCGGGTCCCCCCGAAAGCCCCGGTCGAGCAAGTCGAGCACGGTCTCCCGGTCCGTGGCCCCCGCCGTCCGAATCCCCACACTCATCGCTGCCGCCTTCCCGTCAACATCCGCATCGGAAGCCACAATTGAACCTCACGCGGGGTAACGGGGCGGTGAGTGACCTGGCCGGGCGGCGGGGGCGAACCGCGCGGGCGCCCGACGGCCCCGCGGTTCGCCCCCGCGGCTACGCGGAGCGGCGGGTGACGAACTCGGCCAGGGACAACAGCTCCCCGGCCGCCTCCGGCCCCGGCAGGGCCCGCGCCAGCAGCTGCACCGCCCGGCCCATCCGGTCGGCCGCGTGGTGCTGCGCCCAGTCCCGCCCCCCGGCCGCCTCCACCGCGAGCACCGTGCGTTCGAGGTCGCCGGGGGCGGCGGACCGGGCGGGGACCCGGTAGAGCGCCGCCAGTTCGGCCCCCGCCGCGGTGCCCGAACCGAGCGCGGCGACCACCGGCAGGGACTTCTTGCGGGCGAGGAGGTCGGCGCCCGCGGGCTTCCCGGTGTGCCGGGGGTCGCCCCAGATGCCGATCACGTCGTCGATCAGTTGGAACGCGAGCCCGGCCTGCCGCCCGAAGGCGTCGAGTGCGGCCACCTCCTCCTCCCCCGCGCCGGCGTACAGCGCGCCGAGGGCGCACGCGCAGCCGAGGAGCGCCCCCGTCTTGGCCTCCGCCGTGGCCAGGCACTCGTCCAGGGTCACCTCGTCGGGCGCCCGCCGTTCCATGGCGGTGTCGGACTGCTGGCCCGCGCACAGTTCGATGACGCACGCGGCGAGCCGGGCCGCCGCCCGGGGGGCCGCCGGGTGGGCGTCCTCGACGAGCTCCCGTTGGGCGAGCGCCGCGAGGGCGTCCCCCGTGAGGATCGCATCGGCGTCACCGAACTCGGCCCAGACGGTGGGCCGGTGCCGCCGGGTGGCGTCGCGGTCCATCACGTCGTCGTGCAGCAGGGTGAAGTTGTGCGCCAGCTCCACGGCCGCCGCCGCCCGCACGGCGTCCTCGGGCCGGCCGCCGAGCGCCCGCGCCGCCGCCAGTACGAGGGCGGGACGGACGGCCTTGCCCGCGTTGCCGTCGGTCGGGGTGCCGTCCGCGTGCTCCCACCCGAAGTGGTAGCGGGCGATGCGGCGCAGCTGACCGGGGAGCGTGTCGACGCAGCGGCGCAGCTCCGGGTCGACGCTGGTGCGCGCCCCGTCGAGCAGGGCCGCCGCCTCAAAGTCCGCGCCCGCCCGCTCCGGGAACGCCGTGGCGACGGGGCTCGGTGCGGGGCGCGCGGGCAGGACGTCCGCGCCCGCCGTGGGGTCCTGGCCGGTGGGCGTCACTGCCAGCGGCCGATCTCGACGTTCTCCAGGATGCCGAGGGCGTCCGGGACGAGCACCGCGGCCGAGTAGTACGTCGTCACCAGGTACGAGGTGATCGCCTGCTCGCTGATGCCCATGAACCGCACGGACAGGCTCGGCTCGACCTCGTCGGGGATGCCCGACTGGCGCAGGCCTACGACACCCTGTTCGGCCTCGCCGGTGCGCATGCAGATGATGGAGGTCGTCCGGGCGTCGGTGATCGGGATCTTGGTGCAGGGGTAGAGGGGCACCCCGCGCCAGGTCTGGATGCGGGTGCCCTCGACGTCGATGGACTCGGGGACCAGCCCGCGCCGGTTGCACTCGCGCCCGAACGCGGCGATGGCGTGCGGATGGGCGAGGAAGAGTTTCGATCCGCGCCGGCGAGAGAGGAGTTCGTCCAGGTCGTCGGGGCCCGGTGCCCCGTCGTGCGGTTGGACGCGCTGCTCGTACTCGCAGTTGTGGAGCAGACCGAAGTCCCGGTTGTTGATCATCTCGTGCTCCTGGCGTTCCTTGAGCGCCTCGATCGTGAGCCTGAGCTGGTGTTCGGTCTGGTCCATGGGCTGGTTGTAGAGGTCGGCGACCCGGGTGTGGACGCGCAGGACGGTCTGCGCCACGCTCAGCTCGTACTCGCGCGGGGACGCCTCGTAGTCGACGAAGGCGCCCGGCAGCCGGGCCTCGCCGACGTGCCCGGCGGACAGGTCGATCTCCCGCTCGCCGTACGTGTTCGCGCGCTGCCCGGGAATCGTCCGGAGGGCTTCGAGGTGCGCCCGCAGGGAGTCGCTGCGGTCGGCCACCCGTTCGAACGCCGCGCGGGGCAGCACCAGGACCGTGCAGGCGGTGGCGGCCCGGGCGGTGAACTCCCAGACGGCGTCCGGGTCGATGAGCGCCTGCTCACCGAAGTGCGCACCGTCCGCGAGGACTTCGAGGACCGCCGCGTCGCCGTACGGTCCGGTGCCGAGCTTCTCGATCCGGCCGTGCGCGAGCAGGAAGACCCCCTCGGAGGGGTTCCCGGACCCGGTGAGCACCTCGCCCGGCGCGTAGTGCCGCTGCTCGCAGCCGTCGGCCAGCTCGCCGAGGACGTCCTCGTCCCCGTAGTCCCGCAGGAGGGGCAGCTCGCCGAGTTCCGCGGGGATGACGCGGACGCTGTCCCCGGTCTTCACGAAGGTCACCCGACCGTCGCCGACCGCGTAGGTCAGCCGCCGGTTGACCCGGTACGCGCCCCCCTGCACGGGGACCCACGGCAGCGTCCGCAGCAGCCAGCGCGCGCTGATCTCCTGCATCTGCGGTGCCGACTTGCTCGTGGTGGCCAGGTTCCGCGCTGCTGCGGTGCCGAGACTGCGCTGCGGCTGTTCGTTGCGGACCTCTTCGCCTACCGACATCTGTCCTTGCCCTCCCGGTGCGTGCACTGACCTGCGGGGAGGAGCCTGACAGTACGGAGCGTGCGGGTGCCATCACACAAAAGAGCGGGATTGGAAGCCGCCGTTCGGGTCAGACGTCGATTTGTGGCGAACCGTTTCTACACACACCGGCGTTCCGGTGCGCCGCACCGCCGTTCGGATGACATGGAAGCGGTGGGGGGAACTCCAAGATCCCGCCGCGCGTTCACCGGATGCGCGTACCGAACACGACACCGAGCCGCCGGAAGGCGGCGGGACGAACGGAAGTGGTTCACGATGGCGGGATTCCTCGACCGTGCCAAGGAGCAGGTCCAGCAGGGTCTCACCCAGGGCAAGCAGAAGCTGGACGAGGTGCAGGCGCAGCGCGCCGGGGCGGACCTGCTGAAGCGGCTCGGCGCGGCGTACTACGCGGAGCGCCAGGGCAACGGCTCGCCGGAGGCGACCCAGCGCGCCGTCCAGGAGCTGGAGAGCCACATCGCGGTGCACGGGGACGGGGTACTGCGCCACTGACCCCCGCCCCACCGGCGCGGTGCGGGGCGAAGGCCCGTCTCGGGCCGCCCCCGGCGCCGCCCCTCGGCCGGCCGCGGCCCGCCCCCGCGTCGGCGTCCCCGGCCGTCCGGCGAGAATGGACGGGTGACGGGACGGGTCGGGGAAGGCGGAGCAGCCGCAGCACTCACCGGGGTGGGGGCGCGGTTGCCGTCTCCCCTGCTCGACGTGCGGGACGACCGCTTCGACGCCCGCGGCGTGCGGCTCGCGCTGAAGCGGGACGATCTGATCCACCCCGAAGTGGTCGGCAACAAGTGGCGCAAGCTCACGCCGAACCTGACCGCGGCGGGTCGGCGCACGGTCGTCACCTTCGGGGGCGCCTACTCCAACCATCTGCGGGCCACCGCCGCCGCGGGGCGGCTCCTCGGGTTGCGCACCCTCGGGGTGGTGCGCGGCGACGAACTGGCCGACCGCCCGCTGAACCCCTCGCTCGCCCGCTGCGCGGCCGACGGCATGCGGCTGCGGTTCGTCGACCGGGCCACCTACCGCCGTGCCGCCGAGCCGGAGGTGCTGGCCGCGCTGCTGGCCGCCCTGGACCTCGCCCCCGAGGACGCGTACGTCGTCCCGGAGGGCGGTAGCAACCCGCTCGCCGTCCAGAGCTGCGTCCCGCTCGGTCGTGAACTCCGGGGACGGGCGGACGTCGTGGCGGTGGCCTGCGGCACCGGCGGGACGCTCGCCGGACTGGCTGCGGGGCTCGACCCCGACCAACGTGCGCTCGGGGTGCCCGTCGTGGGCGGCGGGTTCCTCACCGAGGCAACGGCTGGGCTCCAGCGGGCGACCTTCGGAGAGCTGCGCGGCACCTGGTCGCTGGACGACCGCTTCCACTGGGGCGGGTACGCCCGGGTGCCCGCACCCCTGCGGGAGTTCGCCGACGACTTCGCACGGCGGCACGGGCTGGCGGTGGAGCACCTCTACGTCGCGAAGCTGCTGTGGGCGCTGCTGAAGCTCACCGAGGAGGGCGCGTTCCCGGCGGGGACGCGACTCGTCGCCGTGGTCACCGGACGCCCCGGCCCCGAAACGGGCGGGCAGGGGTGACCGGGCGGGCTCACTCCACGTCCTCCTCCCGGTAGACGGCCGCCTCCTCCAGGTCCAGCCGGCGCAGCAGCGTCCGCATCAACTCGTCGTCGATCACCCGGGCGTCGCGCAGCCGGACGAACACGTCCCGCTCGGCGGCGATCATCTCGCGGGTCAGTCTGCGGTAGGTGTCGTCGACGGACTCGCCGGTCACCGGGTTGGGGGCGCCGAGCCGCTCCCAGACGGCGTTGCGGCGGCGCTCCAGGACCAGGCGCAGACGGTCCACGAGGGGCTCGGGCAGGGCGTTGCGCGGGTTGTGGAGGAGTTCTTCCAAGCGTTGGTCGGCAGCGCGGGAGGCGGCGTTCTGGGCCTGCGCCTCGGCGAGGGTCCGTGCCTGGGTGTCGGGCCCGGGGAGCCCGAGGAGCCGGATCAGTCCGGGCAGGGTCAGCCCCTGGACGACGAGCGTGCCGATCACGGTGGTGAAGGTCAGGAAGAGGATCAGGTTGCGGGCGGGGAAGGGTTCGCCCGCGTGGGTGACCAGCGGGATCGAGAAGGCGATGGCCAGCGACACCACGCCGCGCATCCCGGCCCAGCTCACGACCAGCGGACGTCGCCAGTCGGTGTCGGACTCGCGTTCCCTGATCCGGGGCGACAGCCACAGCGGGAGGTAGGTCGCCGGGTAGCACCACACGAACCTCACGACGACGACCAGGAAGAACAGCGCCAGCGCGTACCAGGCGGCGTCGAGGCCGCCCACCGAACCCAGCCCACGGAGCACCACGGGCAGTTGCAGCCCGATCAGCGCGAAGACGACGGATTCCAGGATGAACGACACCATCCGCCACACCGCGGCCTCCTGGAGCCGGGTCTCGAAGTCGACCTGCCAGGCCCGGTGACCGAGGTAGAGGGCGACGACGACCACGGCCAGCACTCCGGACGCCCCGACCTGTTCGGCCGCCGCGTAGGCGAGGAACGGGATGAGCAGCGACAGGGTGTTCTGGAGCAGCGCCTCCTTCAGATGGGTGCGCAGCCAGTGCAGCGGGATCATCAGGATCAGCCCGACGCCGACCCCGCCGACGGCCGCCACCAGGAACTCCCGGATGCCGCCGGCCCAGCTCATCCCCTCGCCCACCGCGGCGGCCAGCGCGACCTTGAAGGCGGTGATGGCGGTGGCGTCGTTCACCAGGGACTCGCCCTGGAGGATGGTGGTGATCCGGGGAGGCAGCCCCACCCGGCGGGCGACGGCGGTCGCGGCCACGGCGTCCGGCGGCGCGATGACCGCTCCGAGCACCAGGGCCGCCGTCAGCGGCAGTCCGGGGATGAGCAGATGGGCGAGCCAGCCCACGGCGAGCGTCGCGAAGAGCACGTACCCGACGGACAGCAGCGCCACCGGACGCAGGTTGGCCCGCAGGTCGAGGTACGAACTCTCCAGGGCGGCCAGTTGCAGCAGGGGCGGCAGCAACAGCGGCAGCACGATGTGCGGATCGAGGGTGAACGCCGGGACGCCGGGCACGTAGGCGGCGATCAGACCGACCGTCACCAGCAGCAGGGGGGCGGGCACCGGGGTCCGGCGGGCCAGCCCCGCGACGGCGGCGCTCGCCGCGACCAGTCCGACCACCGACAGCGCGTCCATCACGACTCCCTCTCCTGCGTCCCGGCACCCTCGTCGGCGCCCCGGACCCGTCCGTCCGTCCGGGCCCGTTCGCCGTGCTGCCGGGCGGGCCGGGCGGCCGTGCGGCACCGCAGGGCCCCCGCGGCCCCGCACGGATCAGTAACCTGGCCATCATGAAGGAGTGCACGCACGTTTCGGCGCTGCCCGAGCCGGAGCCGAAGCCCCTGAGCGAGACGTGTCTGGGCTGTCTGGCAGCCGGGACGAACCCGGTGCAGCTGCGCATGTGCCTCGACTGCGGCCATGTCGGCTGCTGCGATTCGTCGCCCCTGCGCCACGCCACCGGGCACCACGAGGAGACCGGGCATCCGATCATGCGGACGTTCGAGCCCGGGGAGGGGTGGCGCTGGTGTTTCGTCGACTGCGTACTCGTGTGACCGCACGGAGTGCACGGGCCCCACGGGCGGGTGACGGGCCGCCGCCGTGCCCCGGACGAGCGCACGGGGCGCGGTGACGGTTCGACCGCCGGGCGTGTGGGTACGTCACCCCGGCGCACCGAGAGGGCGAGGGAGGCCGGGACCGTCATCGCATCGGTATCCACCACCCCCTACCCACCGTGCGTACCCATGTGCTTACGATGAGTGATGTCAAGGGGCGGGGTCCCCGGGACACCCGCGCCGTGAGCGCGATAGCGTCACCGCTGCACCATGTTGTGCGTTACCCGGGGGGCGCTCCCCCGGAGCCCCGAAGAGCTTGTACCACCTTGGAGGTGAGGGTGTCCCAGATCGCAGGAGAGCCCGGGACCCAGGACTTCGTGGAAGTCCGGCTGCCGGCTGCGGGTGCCTACCTGTCGGTGCTGCGGACGGCGACGGCCGGTCTCGCGGCGCGTTTGGACTTCACCCTCGACGAGATCGAGGACCTCCGTATCGCCGTCGACGAAGCGTGCGCGATCCTGCTCCAGCAGGCCGTGCCCGGCTCCGTCCTCAGCTGTGTGTTCCGGCTCGTGGACGACTCCCTGGAAGTCACCGTCTCGGCCCCGACCACGGACGGCCGTGCGCCGGAGCGCGACACCTTCGCCTGGACGGTGTTGTCCGCCCTCGCGGGCAAGGTCGACTCGTCCGTGGCCGATGACAAGACCGTGTCGATCAGTCTCTACAAACAACGCGGCGCGGGACCCGGTCCGGCGTGAGGAACGGGGACGGACCGGTGCGGGACGAGGGACACGACACACCGGGGCCGCCCGCCGACGGGACGGGCGGCCGGCCCGCCCCGCACACGCCGGGCGGCATCCCCGAGCAGCAGGCCAGGCCACACCCGGACGACGGGCTCCGGGAACCGGCCGGGCCGACGGCGCCGGGCACGGTCGACGCGTTGGAGCAGGCACAGCCGGGCGCCCCCGGGGGCACGGACGAGCGCGAGTCGCCGTCCGGCCGGGGTGGCGGACCGGGGGCACCTCCCAGCGGGAGCTGGGGGAGGGCGGGATATATGAGCGAGCACGAGCGGACCGGTGAGCGGGACGTGAGCGGACCTGGCGCCGGGGAGGGCCAGCACGTCCCACACGTTCAGCACGTCCCACACGTCCGGCACGACCCCCAGGACCGGAGTGCGGCGCGGGCGATGTTCGTCACGCTGCGCAAGCTGCCCGACGGCAGCCCGGAGTACGCGGAACTGCGCAACCAGCTCGTCCGGATGCACCTGCCGCTCGTGGAGCACCTCGCACGGCGGTTCCGCAACCGCGGGGAGCCCCTGGACGATCTGACGCAGGTCGCGACCATCGGGTTGATCAAGTCGGTGGACCGGTTCGACCCGGAGCGCGGCGTCGAGTTCTCCACCTACGCGACGCCGACCGTCGTGGGCGAGATCAAACGGCACTTCCGCGACAAGGGCTGGGCGGTCCGGGTGCCCCGGCGGCTCCAGGAACTGCGGCTGGCGCTGACCACGGCGACGGCCGAGCTGTCCCAGCAGCACGGGCGCTCCCCCACCGTGCACGAGCTGGCCCAGAAGCTGGCGATCTCCGAGGAGGAGGTCCTGGAGGGGCTGGAGTCCGCCAACGCGTACTCCACCCTCTCCCTCGACGTCCCGGACACGGACGACGAGTCGCCCGCCGTGGCCGACACCCTCGGCGCGGAGGACGAGGCGCTGGAGGGCGTGGAGTACCGCGAGTCCCTCAAGCCGCTGCTGGAGGACCTGCCCCCGCGGGAGAAGCGCATCCTGCTGCTGCGCTTCTTCGGCAACATGACCCAGTCGCAGATCGCCCAGGAGGTCGGCATCTCGCAGATGCACGTCTCCCGGCTGCTGGCCCGGACGCTGGCCCAGCTCCGCGAGAAGCTGCTGGTCGAGGAGTAGCCCGGCGCCCCGAACGTGAGGAGGGGGTGCCCGCAGCCGTCATGGCTGCGGGCACCCCCTCCTCGTGTCCGGGTGTCTAGCTAGGCGCTGCCGGGGCCCCTGATGCCCAGCGCCTCGGTGGTCTGGACGTTGACCAGGAGGCCCAGGGTGGTCACCGCGGCCACGGCGAGGGCGATGCCGCCGGGGATCAGCATGCTGTTGGCCTGGAGCAGGCTCCACGCCACCGGCAGGGCGACGAGTTGGGTCATGATCGCGGGGCCGCGGCTCCAGCTGCGGCGGGCCCACAGGCCCCTCGCGGCGATCAGCGGCAGGGCCGCAAGCGCGACGAGCGTCAGACCCGCCATGGCCGCCTGCCCCGCGCTGCCGTCCCCGGACAGTCCGCGGACCAGTACGTAGACGCCGCCGACGACGAGTGCGGCGCCCTCCAGGCCGGTCAGGGCCGCGGCGGCGGTCAGCCGACCGGGACGGGGGCCCTCGGGGATCTCCCCGGAGCGCGCGCCGGGGGTGGACTTCTGCTCAGCACTCACCCCAGCAGGGTAGCCCGCACCCGGCGGGCGCCGGTGCGTCGGGCCCGTCGGCCCGCTCCACCCGAATGTGGGCCCACCACTCCCGGCTCGGTACCCTGCATGACATGCGCGCACTCCTCGTGGTCAACCCGGCAGCTACCACCACGAGCGCGCGTACCCGCGACGTACTGATCCACGCGCTGGCGAGCGAGATGAAGCTCGAAGCGGTCACCACCGAGTACCGCGGGCACGCCCGGGACCTCGCCCGGCAGGCGGCCCAGGGCGACGACATCGACCTGGTGGTCGCGCTCGGCGGGGACGGCACGGTCAACGAGGTCGTGAACGGCCTGCTCGGCGACGGCGGGAGCGCCCCCGAGCCGGAGCGCACGCCCCGGCTCGCCGTGGTGCCCGGTGGATCGACGAACGTGTTCGCCCGGGCCCTCGGACTGCCGAACGACGCGGTGGAGGCGACGGGCGCCCTGCTGAACGCGATCGAGACCGGCTCCGAGCGCACCATCGGACTCGGCCGGGCGGTCGGCACCCCCGGCACCCCGGACGAGGCGATTCCCGGGCGCTGGTTCACCTTCTGCGCGGGACTCGGATTCGACGCCGGAGTGGTCGGACGCGTCGAACAGCAACGCGAGTTGGGAAAGCGTTCGACGCACGCGCTTTATCTGCGGCAGGTCCTGAGGCAATTCCTGGGCGAACAGCGTCGGCACGGTTCGATCACCCTGGAGCAGCCGGGCCGGGAACCAGTGGAAGATCTTCTGGTGTCCATAGTCTGCAATACGGCTCCGTGGACCTTCCTGGGCAATCGCCCGGTCTACGCGGCGCCGCGGGCCTCGTTCGACACGGGGCTCGACGTCCTCGGTCTGAGCCGGCTGACCACGGGTGCGGTGACCCGCTATGCCACTCAATTGATCACTTCGTCCCCCGAGCGGGGCCCCCGCGGCAAGCACGCCGTCACCCTCCACGACCTCCAGCAGTTCACCTTGCATTCGAAGGTGCCGCTCCCCCTACAGATGGACGGAGACCACCTAGGACTGCGCACTAGCGTGACGTTCCTAGGCGTAGACCGTGCACTGCGTGTGATTGTGTGAGCGGAAGCAGCAAAAGTCCTTGCACTCGAACGTTTAGGCAAGGCTCCACCCCATGGAAGTACGGCTGTGACCTAGTCGACACCGAGGAATCAAAAAAAACTTTCCAGAAGGGGTTGTATCCGTAGCCGAGGTTTGCGAGTCTCTACGTGGCGCTCAGGACGGGCCGCACCACCGCCCTCCATAGAGAGTCCGAACCCCTCCTCAAACTCTAGGACCGCCCCGGGTCACATCCGGGAGTAGGCCCTTCCCTTGTCGAGGGATTCGTGAAAGCGTTCACATTCACAAGCACACTGATGTACCACCAAGAGAGGTAGCAGCCATGGACTGGCGTCACAACGCCGTTTGCCGCGAGGAAGACCCCGAGCTGTTCTTCCCCATCGGCAACACCGGTCCCGCGCTGCTGCAGATCGAGGAAGCGAAGGCCGTCTGCCGTCGCTGCCCCGTCATGGAGCAGTGCTTGCAGTGGGCGCTCGAGTCCGGTCAGGACTCGGGTGTCTGGGGTGGCCTCAGCGAGGACGAGCGCCGCGCAATGAAGCGTCGTGCCGCTCGCAACCGGGCGCGGCAGGCCAGCGCCTGACGCCCAGCCGCCCGTACGAGTCTCAGCCGGCGGCGCGTACAGCGAGTACGCAACTCCCGCCTCCCGAGCCGCAGCGCGTAGAACCCCGCAGTGCTCTTGCGTGAGCCCCGGATCCTGGTGATCCGGGGCTTTTCGCTGTTCCCGTGCGGGGGCGCCCCGCGGGGGTGCGGTGTTCCGTGCGGGTGCGTTGGGGTTGCTCGCGCCGTTCCCCGCGCCCCCTACGGGTGCGTTCCGGTGGGGTGTGCTGTTCTGTGGGGGTGTGCTCGCGAGGGGTCAGGTTGCGAGCTGGGCCAGGGTTCTGATGCCTTGTAGGACCTCGGTGGCGGTGGGGGCGCTGGAGGGATCACTCAGGCACTGGAACATCACACCGGACACGAGCGCCAGTTGCACGGTCCCGAGGGTGCGCACGGAGGTCTCCGACACCTGCTCCTCGGGGACGCCGTCCAGGATGGCCGCCAGGCCACGTCGCCCCTGGGCGGTCCCGTCGGCCAGCGCGGCGCGCAACTCCGGCTGACGCTGGGCCTGCATGAACAGTTCCACCGTGGCCAGCCAGAGGTCGGGGTGCGCGGCGAACTGCTCGATCAAGCTCTCCCAGATGCGCTCGAAGTGCGCCCGGGAGGAGCCGTCCGCGTCGGGCAACAGCGCCCGACCCATCGCGTCGCCCCACTCGTCGAGGAGCTCGAACAGGGCCTGGTTGAGCAGCGCTTCCCGTGAGCCGTAGTGGTAGCCGATGGCGGCGGTGCTCACCCCGGCGGCCGTGGCGATGTCGCGTACGGCAGTGCGGTCGTAGCCCTTTTCCCGCAGGCACGCCTTGGCGCCGACGAGCAGCGCTTCACGGTTTCCCATGCCCGGAGCCTACCCAGCACCTCATATGGCACGATCGAGTTATACGCACGTCTTGCACGATCGTGCAAGACTGCGTAGCGTTTCGGGCCATGAGACACACCAGAAGCGTCTTCCGAGGGCTCACCGCCACCGCGCTGTCGCTGGCCGTGCTGGGCATGGGCGGGGGGCCGGCCGGAACGGCGCACGCGGCGGCAGACCGCAACGCCCGACCGGTCGTGGACACCACCGGCGGCGCGGTCCGCGGCACATCGACCGACGGTCTGCGCAGCTTCCAGGGCATTCCGTACGCCGCCCCGCCGGTCGGGGACCTGCGCTGGGGCTCACCGCGGCCCGCCGCGAACTGGAGCGGGGTGCGCGAGGCGACCGCGCCGGGCTCCCCGTGCGCGCAGCCGGCCGGGCTCCCCGTCGGAGTCCCCAGCGAAGCCGAGGACTGCCTCTACCTGAACGTCACCACCCCCGCGGAGCGGGTCGGCAAACGGCCGGTGATCGTGTGGATCCACGGCGGCAGCCTGATGTTCGGCAGCGGCGACCTCTACGGCCCCGAGCGGCTGGCCGCCGAGGGCGCCGTCGTCGTGACGGTCAACTACCGGCTCGGCGTCATGGGCTTCCTGTCCGACCCGACGCTCAAGACCTCCGGCGGCCTCGGCCTGGAGGACCAGCAGGCCGCACTGCGCTGGGTCCGCGCCAACGCGGGCGCCTTCGGCGGCGATCCCGGCAAGGTGACGGTCATGGGCCAGTCCGGCGGCGGGTACAGCGTGTGCGGCCACCTCGCCTCACCGAAGTCGGCCGGACTGTTCGACCGCGCAGTCCTGCACAGCGCACCCTGCGCCACCGGCGGCTCCCGCACCCGGGAGGAAGCCGAGAGCGAGGCCAGGGCCACGCTCGCCAGGCTCAGGGAGCTGAAGTCCGAGAAGGGCGAGGACTGCGCCGACGCGGAGTCCTGTCTGCGCGGCGCCGACCCCGCCACGCTCATGGCGGCGTACGGAACCTGGAACGAACCCCGCCCGATCGCCGGTACGGACCTGATGCCGCTGGCCCCGGCCGAGGCGCTGCGCACGGGCGCGTTCCACCGCGTCCCGGTCCTCATCGGGGTCAACCACGACGAGGAGCGCAGCCGGATCCTCGGTCAGGAACTGACGGGCGGTCCCCTGCCGCCCGAAGCGTACGAGCGGGAAATCCGCGAGGAGTTCGGCGCCCGGGCCGATGCGGTGCTGGCCCGCTACCCGCTGAGCCGCTTCGGCTCCGCCGGCGAGGCGCTGGCCACCGTGCGGACCGACCACGCCTGGTCGGTTCCGACGCTGGACACCGCCCGGCTGCTGGCGCACTGGACGCCCACCCGGATGTTCGAGTTCAGCGAGCACGAGACGCCCCCGTGGGTGGGCCGCCCGAAGCTCAGCTTCGGGCTCCGTGCCTCGCACATGTCGGAGCTGCCCTACCTCTTCGACTTCGCGTTGCCCCTGTTCGAGGGGCTGACGCAGCAGCAGCAACGCCTCGGCAAGCGGATGACGGACTCCTGGGTGGAGTTCGCCGGGTCCGGGAGGACAAATTGGCCGGACTTCCGCAACGGCGGCCACGTGCAGTCGCTGACCTCGGGGCCGTGGAAGCGCGCGGATTTCACCGGGGACCACGAGTACCCGTTCTGGAAGAACCTCCCCTGACCCCTCCGCCCCGGACCACAGCGCCCCGGCAGGCGCCGTACCGACAGGACGCGCCCCGATAGGGGCGCGGGGAACGGCGCGAGCGACCACGGCGCACCCGCACGGGACAGCGCGCGGGCAACCACCGCGCACCGCACGGAAACGGCTACGGGTGGCGGCGGACCGGAAGGTCGAGGGTGACCCGGGTGCCGCCACCGGGCGCGGGCAGCATGCCGAACGTGCCCCCGAGCTCCCCCTCGACCAACGTCCGGACGATCTGGAGCCCCAGATTGCCGGACCGGTGGGGGTCGAACCCCTCGGGCAGTCCGACCCCGTCGTCCTGGACGGTGACGAGCAACCGCTCCTGCTGCACCGTGCCCCCACGCACCGCGGACACCTCGACGGCCCCCGCGTCGAGCGGCCCGAACCCGTGCTCCAGCGCGTTCTGGAGCACCTCCGTGAGGACCATCGACAGCGGGGTGGCCACCTCCGCGTCGAGGATGCCGAAGCGGCCCGTGCGGCGGGCCGTGACCTTGCCGGGGGACAGTTCCGAGACCATCGCCAGCACCCGGTCGGCGATCTCGTCGAACTCCACCCGCTCGTCCAGGTTCTGGGACAGCGTCTCGTGGACGATGGCGATGGAACCGACCCGGCGCACCGCCTCCTCCAGCGCGGCCCGGCCCCGTTCGGACTCGATGCGGCGGGCCTGGAGCCGCAGCAGGGCGGCCACCGTCTGGAGGTTGTTCTTCACCCGGTGGTGGATCTCCCGGATGGTGGCGTCCTTGGTGATGAGTTCCCGTTCGCGGCGGCGCAGTTCGGTGACGTCGCGCAGCAGGACGAGGGAACCGATGCGCGGCCCCTTGGGTTTGAGGGGGATCGCACGGAGCTGGATCACTCCCCCGTTGCCCTCGATCTCGAACTCCCGGGGGGCCCAGCCGCTGGCCATCTTGACCAGGGCCTCGTCGACGGGCCCCCGGGACGGGGCGAGTTCGGCCGTGGCGGTGCCCAGGTGGTGGCCCACCAGGTCCGCGGCGAGCCCGAGGCGGTGGTAGGCGGAGAGCGCGTTGGGGGACGCGTACTGGACGATGCCCTCGGCGTCCAGCCGGATCAGTCCGTCACCGACCCGGGGGGAGGCGTCCATGTCGACCTGCTGGCCGGGGAAGGGGAAGGAGCCCGCGGCGATCATCTGCGCCAGGTCCGACGCGCTCTGGAGGTAGCTGAGTTCGAGCCGCGAGGGGGTGCGGACGGTGAGCAGGTTGGTGTTGCGGGCGATGACGCCCAGGACGCGGCCCTCCCGACGGACCGGGATCGACTCGACCCGGACCGGGACCTCCTCGCGCCACTCCGGGTCGCCCTCGCGGACGATGCGCCCCTCGTCGAGGGCGGCGTCCAGCAGCGGGCGCCGGCCGCGCGGGACGAGGTGGCCGACCATGTCGTCCTGGTACGAGGTGGGGCCGGTGTTGGGGCGCATCTGGGCGACGGAGACGTACCGGGTGCCGTCGCTGGTGGGGACCCACAGGACGAGGTCCGCGAAGGAGAGGTCGGAGAGCAGCTGCCACTCCGAGACCAGCAGGTGCAGCCACTCCAGGTCCGTGTCGGACAGGGCGGTGTGCTGGCGTACGAGATCGTTCATGGAGGGCACGTCTGTGAGCGTACCTGGCCGGATCGCGTCGGCCCCCTGGCGGCGTCGGGCGGGTGGGCGAGCACGGCGGTGGGGCGTCACCGCGGGCCGCCCCGGAAAGACCCGCGGGCCACGGTGCCTGGGAGGGACCCTCAACCCTCCCGGCACCGCAGCCCGGAGCAAACCCGGCCGGCGGGTGTGCGGTCCCGGTCGGCCGTTGGGTGAGGACCCGGTGCAGTCAGGGCAGAGAGCTCCGGCTCCTCGACCGTCCTCCTGTGCGGGGAGAACGGAATGGTGGTCCCGGGGAGTCCCCGGAGGTCCATCGTTTTCATTGTGGACTAGACCATTCACGTCTGTCCATGTGTTGGCCCATGTTTGTCGTGCGGGTCCGGTCGCTGGCGGGAAACGCTCGGTCCGGGCGCTCAGCGACGGATCAACTGGACCAGGGCGAAGACCCCCACGGCCACGATCACGGCGCGCAGGACGACCGGGCTGAACCGGCGTCCGACCAGCGCCCCCGCCTGCGCGCCGAGTGTGGAGCCGACCGCGATGAGCAGGACGGCGGTCCAGTCGAAGTCGGCGACGAAGAGGAAGAACACCGCGGCGACCCCGTTGACCACGGCGGCCAGCACGTTCTTGACGGCGTTCAGACGTTGCAGGGATTCGTCGATCAGCGAGCCCATGAGGGAGAGGTAGACGATCCCCTGAGCCGCGGCGAAGTACCCCCCGTAGACGCTGGCCAGGCCCATTCCGACCAGCAGGGGGACGCCGCCGTCGGGCCGGGGCCGGGTCCCCGCGCGTTCGCGGCGGCGCTTGACGGTCCGGGAGATCCACGGCTGGAGGACGACCAGCACCAGGGCGAGGCCCACGAGGATCGGCACGATGGTCTCGAAGGCGGTCTCCGGCAGTATCAGCAGCAGCGCCGCCCCGGCCACGGCGCCGAGGGCCGCGACGATCCCCAGCCGCAGCACCCGGTCGCGCTGTCCGACCAGCTCCCTGCGGTAGCCGAAGGCGCCGCTCAGCGAGCCCGGGACCAGGCCGAGGGCGTTGGAGACGGTGGCGGTGACCGGTGGCAGGCCGGTGGCCAGCAGGACCGGGAAGGTGATGAGGGTGCCGGAGCCGACGACGGCGTTGATGGCTCCGGCGCCCGCTCCGGCGGCGAGGACGGCGACCATCTCCCAGAGCGTCACGGGGTGGCCTCCCCCGCGACGGGACGGTGGACGCGGGGCCCGGCGGGAGCGGGCGGCGGGAGGGGGCGGGGCTGCCGGAACGGGGGGTTCATGGGGTGACGCTATCCGGGTGACGTCCGGCCCTTTTGGCGGCCCCGGCCCCGCACCGGATCAGCGGGTCTCGGTGACCTTGGCGAGGGCCCGCGGGGCGTCCGGGTCCTGACCTCGGGCGATGGTGACCTCGTAGGCGAGCAGTTGCAGCGGGATGATCTCCAGGATCGGCTGGAGTTCCTCGGGAACGTCGTCCGTGGTGAGCACGAACCCGCCGGACGCGGCCTCCACCTGGGCCCGCGGGCCGATGACCACCAGGTCGGCGCCGCGGCCCCGGAGCCGGTCGAGGACGGGTTGCAGGGCGTCCCCGCCCTTGCCCGCGGTGACCACGGCGATCACCGGGGAGATGTTGTCGACCATGGCGAGCGGCCCGTGCAGCAGGTCGGCCCCGGAGTAGGACAGGGCGGGGATGTAACTGGTCTCCATCAGCTTGAGCGCGGCCTCCTTGGCGGTGGGGTAGCCGTAGCCGCGGGAGGTGATCACCATCCGCTCGGCGAACCGGTAGCGGGCGGCCAGCGTGCGGACCTCGGGCTGACGGTCGAGCAGCCGGGCCGCCAGCTCCGGCAGTGGCAGCGCAGCGCCCCCGTCGTCGCCCGCGAGGCCCTCCACGAAGAGGTACAGCGCGAGCAGGGACGCCGTGTACGTCTTGGTGGCGGGCAGCGCGCGTTCGGGCCCGGCCATGATGTCGATGTGGAACTCGGAGACCGCCGCGAGCGCGGAGTCGGGGTTGTTGGTGACGGCGAGCGTGATCGCCCCGGACTCCCGGGCCGCCCGGGTGGAGGCCACCAGGTCGGGCGAGCCGCCGGACTGGCTGACGGTGATGACCAGGACGTCCCGCAGGTCGGGGCGGGCCCCGTAGGCGGTGGTGGTGGACATCGAGGTGAGCCCGCAGGGCAGGCCGCGCCGGATCTCCAGCAGGTACTTGGCGTACAGGGCGGCGTTGTCGGAGGTGCCGCGGGCGGTGAGCAGGACGAAGCGGGGCGCGCGGGCGGCGACCTGCTCGGCCACCCGGCGCACGGCGGGGGCCGCGGTGTCGAGGATGCGGCGCAGCACCGCGGGCTGTTCGGCCATCTCGCGGGACATGATCCGACCCGGCCGCTCGCTCTGCGGGTCGGTGGTGGTCGTGGCAGTCATGCGGGTCTCCTCCGGTGGGTGGCGGCTCCCGGGGCGGCGGGCCCCGTTTCCCATTCCACTCCCCCCGGGCGTCCGGCGCCCGCCCTGAGCGTTCCGGCGTCCGCCCGCATAGCACGCCCGCCGAACCCCCGCACGGCAGGGCAGTTCTGCTAGATTGGTCTATACCACATGGCGTATTCCATCCGTGTTCGCTCTCCAGATCGGCAGGCTCAGAGTGGAAGTTGTGATCGTCCCGGACGCGGCGGCAGGCGGCGAACTCATCGCCGAGGCCATGGCGGCGTTGCTGCGCAGCAAGCCCGACGCGGTCCTCGGTGTCGCCACCGGTTCCACCCCGCTCCCCGTCTACCGGGCGCTGGAGGCCAAGGTCCGCGCCGGACAGGCCGAGGTCGGGCGGGCGCGCATAGCCCAGCTCGACGAGTACGTCGGACTGCCCGCCGAACACCCGGAGTCCTACCGTTCCGTGCTCCGCCGTGAGGTCCTGGAGCCGCTCGGCATCGGCGCCGACGCCTTCCTGGGCCCGGACGGGGCCGCCGAGGACGTCGCCGCGGCCTGTGCCGCGTACGAGACGGCGCTCGCCGACGCGGGCGGGGTGGACCTCCAGCTGCTCGGGATCGGCACCGACGGGCACATCGGGTTCAACGAGCCCTGTTCCTCGCTCGCTTCCCGCACCCGGATCAAGACGCTCACCGAGCAGACCCGCGTCGACAACGCGCGCTTCTTCGACGGTGACATCGAGCAGGTCCCGCACCACGTGATCACCCAGGGCATCGGGACCATCCTGGACGCCCGCCACCTGGTGCTGCTCGCCACCGGCGAGGGCAAGGCGGAGGCCGTCGCCGCGACCGTCGAGGGCCCCGTCGCCGCGGTGTGCCCCGCCTCGGCGCTGCAACTGCACCCGCACGCCACGGTCGTGGTGGACGAGGCCGCCGCCTCCAAGCTGAAGCTCGCCGGTTACTTCCGGCACACCTTCGCGGCCAAGCCCGCCTGGCAGGGCATCTGACCGGCCCGCACCCGGCACGACGAAGGCGCCGGGCGCCCCCTGGAGTGGGGGCGCCCGGCGCCTTCGTGTGCGCGGTGGGTGCCGTGCGGCGAAACAGGCCCCCGCACCGAGCCCCAACTCGGTACGGGGGTCTGGCTCAGTGGGTGGTGGTCAGCGCCTCGGCGGCGGCCGTTCCACAGACCCGGGCGGCACCGTGCGTGGCGACGTACAGCGAGCCGACGGGCGTCGACTGCGGCACGCCCATCTCCACCACGACCGTGTCCGGTCGGGCGGTGACCAGGGTCGCGACGGCGTCCCGCATCCACGGGTGGCGGTGGGCGTCCCGGACCACGGCGACGATCCGCCGGTCCCCGGCCGCCTTCAGCGCCGCCTCGCCGGACGCGTCACCGGTGAAGCCTTCGCCCTCGGTGCCGGGCAGCAGCGCCCGGAGTTCGGCGGCGACGCCCCACGGGGTCTCGTCCCCGACGGCGATGTTGGCCTCCGGGGTGAAGGTCGCCACGAACGGCGTCCCCGTCACGGGCCCGGAGTAGCCGTCCCCGCGGGTCACCTGGAGTGCGCGGCGCGCGGCGACCAGACCGATGTCGGCCTTGACGCCCGCGCCCTGCACCTCGGTGGTGCGCGTCCAGGCGGCCAGCGCCCGGACCCGGGCGGCCGCGTCGGCGAGCCGCTCCTCGGCGAGGTCACCGGTGCGCACGGCGGAGACGAGTGCGTCCCGCAGCCGCAGGACGGTGTCCTCGTCGTTCAGTCCGCCGCCGACGCAGATCGCGTCCGCGCCCGCCGCGATGGCGAGCACGCTGCCGCGCTCGATGCCGTACGTGCCGGCGATGGCCTGCATCTCCATGCCGTCGGTGACGATCAGGCCGTCGTAACCGAGTTCCTCGCGCAGCAGGCCCGTCAGGATGCGGTGGGACAGCGTGGCGGGGCGCTCGGCGTCCAGCGCCGGGACCAGGATGTGGGCGCTCATCACCGACCGGGAACCGGCCGCGATGGCCGCCAGGAACGGTGCGAGGTCCCGGGCGCGCAGGGTCTCCAGGTCCACGTCGATGCGGGGCAGCGCGTGGTGCGAGTCGACCGCGGTGTCACCGTGGCCGGGGAAGTGCTTGGTGCACGCGGCGACCCCGGCGGACTGGAGCCCCTCGACGTACGCGGCGGTGTGCCGCGCCACCAGGTCGGTGCCGGCGCCGAAGGAACGGACGCCGATGACCGGGTTGTCGGGATTGGCGTTGACGTCCGCGGACGGCGCCCAGTTGAGGTTGACCCCGCACTCGGCGAGGCGGCGGCCCAGTTCGTGGGCGACCGCGCGGGTGAGGTCGACGTCGTCGACCGCGCCGAGTGCGTGGTTGCCCGGGAAGGACGAACCGTCGCGCACTTCGAGGCGGGTGACGTCGCCGCCCTCCTCGTCGATGGCGACCAGCACGTCGCCCCGCTCGGCGCGCAACTGTGCGGTCAGCGCGGCGAGTTGTTCGGGGGTGTGGATGTTCCGGCCGAACAGTCCTACGGAGGCGAGCCCTTCGCCGAGCCTGCGCAGCAGCCAGTCGGGTGCACTGGTGCCGTCGAAGCCGGGCTGGAGGACGGTGAGTGCGTCCCTGGTGAGGGTGTCGGTGGTGGCGAGTGTCGTCATCGGATGGCTATCCCTTCACTGCGCCTTCGGTGAGGCCGCTGACGGCCTTGCGCTGGAGGTAGACGAAGAGGACGAGAACCGGGATGGCGAAGATGCTGGAGGCCGCCATGGTGGCGCCCCAGTCGTCCCCGAAGACGGTCCGGAAGCTGGAGAGCCAGATCGGGAGCGTCTGTGATTCGAGGTCCTTGTTGAGGATCAGGACCATCGCGAACTCGTTCCAGGCCGTGATGAATCCGAACAGCGAGGTGGCCATCAGACCCGGTGCCAACAGCGGGAAGATGACCTTCACGAACGCCTGCGGCCGGGTGCAGCCGTCGACCATGGCGGACTCCTCCAGCTCCTTCGGCACGGCGGCGACGTAGCCGCGCAGCGTCAGGATGGTGAAGGGCAGCACCATGACCATGTAGAAGATGGTCAGCGGGACGAGGCTGTTCAGCATCTCCGCGTCGCGCACGATCATGTAGACCGCGATGACCATGACCTCCCAGGGCGCCATCTGCGCGATCATGACCGCGAGGATGAAGCCGCGCCGGCCCTTGAACCGCATCCGGGCGAGCGCGAAGGAGGCGAAGAGCGCGATGAGGAGGGAGAGCACGACCGCGAGGGTCGTCACCGTGAGCGAGTTGCGGACCAGGGTCCAGAACCCTTCGGCGTCCGACGCGGTCTTGAAGTGCTCGAACGTCGGGCTGGTCGGGAACCAGACCGGCGTGTCCGTGACGATGTCACTGGACTTCTTGAACGCCGTGGCGAACATCCAGTAGACGGGGAACGCGAAGACGACGAAGAGGACGATCGACGTTGCGTTGGGCCAGAACCTGGCCAGGAAGGAGCGCTTCACAGCTCGTCCTCCTCTTGCTTGATCACCGTGCGCAGGTAGTAGCTGGTCATGCCGAGCAGGACCAGGATGGTGAGGATCGAGATCGCCGCACCCATGCCGAAGTGCTGGTTGCCGAAGCCCTCGATGTAGGCGTAGACCGGCAGCGTCTCGGTGAGCCGGTCCGGCTTGCCCTGGTTGATGGCGAAGACCTGGGCGAAGGACTTGAACACCCAGATGACTTCGAGGAAGAGCGTGGCCCACAGGAAGGGCTTCAGGAACGGGAAGGTCACCGTCCGGAAGATCTTCCAGGAGTCGGCGCCGTCCAGCGCCGCGGCCTCGTACAGCTCCCGCGGGATCGTGGTGGTCGCCGCGTAGAGGTTGATCGCCACGAAGGGGATCGACTGCCAGACGATCAGCAGGGTCACCACGGCGAAGGTGGAGAACTGGGTGCCGAGCCAGTTGTGGTCGGCCATGTCTTCGAAGCCGAGCTGGACGAAGACGTAGTTGATCACGCCGAAGCGCTGGGCGAACAGCCACTGGAAGACCGTGGTGGCCGCGATGATCGGCATGGCCCAGGCGAGCACCAGACCGAGCAGCAGGGTGATCCGCATCCGCTTGCCGAGGCGGGCGAGCAGCAGACCGATCAGGGTGCCGAGCACCATGATCAGGACGACGTTGACCGCGGTGAAGACGAACGAGCGGACGACGACCCGCCAGAACTCCTCGTTGGTCAGCGTCTCCTTGTAGTTCTCGATCCCGTTCCACTCGGTGAGGTGGAGGATCAGCTGCTTGGGGTTGAGGTTCTGGAACGACAGCATGCCGTTCTTCACCAGCGGCCAGCCGAGCAGCACGATGGTGACGACCGTCGCCGGCAGCAGCAGCAGGTAGGGGGTGAACGAACCGCGTCCGCCCGGCCGTCTCTGGCCGCCTCCGCCGTTCTTGGTGGCGCTCCCCGCGCCGCGAGGCGGTGGAGCCTCGCCCTTCTGGACGCCGGACACCCCGCCCGCGTCCGCTTGTTCCGTCTGCACTGACATCGTCGCCGTCTCTTCCGTGGCTGTACGTTTCGATGCGGGTGCTCACCCCGCCCTCGGGGGCGCACACCGGTGCGCCCGGGGGCGGCGGGCCGGTCTTTCCTCAGGTCACCTCAGAGGTGTCCTTCTGGCTCCGGACCCGCCGCACCCGGGGCGCGGGGGGTGAGTCAGTTCTTCTTGGCGAGACGCTCGTTGATCTCCTTGTCGGCGTCCTTCGCGGCGTCGGCGTGCGACTTACCGTTGAGGACGGCCGTCATGTAGTCCTTGATCGGGTTCGGGATGTTCTCGACCGCGGCCCACTCGGGGATCAACGGGGTGGTGCCACCGAACGCGGCGGCCGGGGCGGCGGCGTCGAGGCCAGCGTTGCTGCCCTTGACCTTGGGCAGGAGCGACGCCTTGTTCGGCGTGAAGCCCATCTGCTTGGAGAAGGAGATCTGGTGCTCGTCGGCCAGCGCGATCTTCAGGAACTCCTTGGCGAGGTCCTGGTTCTTGCTGCGCAGCGGCACGGCGAGGTTGGAGCCGCCCAGGAAGACGCTCTCGGGCTTCTCGGCGGTCTCACCCGGGATGGTGAAGTAGCCGATGTCCTGCTCGATCTTCGGGTTGGCCTTGATGGCGATGGTCGCCTCGGAGGCGTTGCCGATGAAGGCGGCCGTCTTGCCGGCGGCGAAGACGTCGGCCTGCTGCGGGGTGGCCTCGTCCTTGTCCTTGGGCGCCTTGGAGTAGGAGGCGTACTTCTTGTACAGCTCCATCGCCTCGCCGACCTTCGGGTCGGACAGGTTGGAGACGTACTTGTCGCCTTCCTTCTTCACCAGGTCGGCGCCCTTGCCGATGATCAGGCCATCGAGGAAGTACCAGTTCTGACCCGCCATGTACAGCGGCTCGGCCTTGGTCTTCTCCTTGATGGTGTCGAGCGCCTTGAAGAAGTCCTCACGCGTCTTCGGCGTGTCCTTCAGACCGGCCTCGGCCCAGATCTTCTTGTTGTAAAGGACGACGCGGTTGGCGAAGTACCACGGCACCGCGTACTGCTTGTCGTTGTAGATCGAGGACTTGTTGAGGGCCTCGGTCCACTCGCCGCCGATCTCGCTCTTGAGGTCGCCCAGCTCGGCAAGGCCCTCAGTCGACGCGTACGCCGGGGTCTGGGTGTTGCCGATCTCAATGACGTCCGGCGGAGTGGACTCGGAGAGCGCGGTGGTGATCTTCTGCTGGATGCCGTTCCAGACCTGGGATTCCCACTTGATCTTCGACCCGGTCTTCTTCTCGAAGGCGTCCCCCACGGCCTTCTTCCACGGGTCCGGCGTCGAGCCGTCCATGGACCAGACGACCAGGGTCTTCCCCTTGGTGGAGCCCCCGGAGCCCCCCTCGTCCTTCTTGTCGTCGCTGCCGCACGCCGCGACCGAGAACACCATGCCCGCGACACCGATCGCCGCAATGAGCTTGCGCTTCACGTCACCCTCCTCAGGATGCATACCCCCCACACCCACCGCGAATGACTACAGCGAGAAACTGAAGCTCGTGGGACTGGGACCTGGCCTTTAATGGTGTAGACCAGTACCGGGAGCTTGGCCTAGACCTTTAGGGGTGTCAAGGGTGTATAAGAAGGGCTGTCACGTCCGTTATCGGACCGACACCTGAGGGGGCTCGGCTCACTCCGGGCACGCCGTGCCACGATGTGAGCCGCTACAGACGGAGGAGCCGGTGGCGGCAGCAGCACGAGAGCCGGAAAGGCGGACGATGGCCAGCGAGGTTACCCGGATGGGTACGTCCGCGACGACGGAGACGGCGACCCCAGGTCGTACCGCACGCGTGCCAAAGTACTACCGGTTGAAGAAGCATCTGCTCGACATGACCGAAACGCTGACACCGGGAACCCCGGTCCCACCGGAACGGACACTCGCGGCAGAGTTCGACACCTCACGGACCACGGTACGCCAGGCGCTCCAGGAACTGGTGGTCGAGGGGCGCCTGGAACGCATCCAGGGCAAGGGCACGTTCGTCGCCAAGCCCAAGGTCTCCCAGGCCCTCCAGCTGACCTCGTACACCGAGGACATGCGCGCCCAGGGCCTGGAGCCGACCTCCCAGCTGCTCGACATCGGGTACATCACCGCCGATGACACGCTCGCGGGCCTGCTGGACATCACGACCGGCGGCCGGGTGCTGCGGATCGAGCGGCTGCGCCTGGCGAGCGGCGAACCCATGGCGATCGAGACCACCCACCTGTCGGCCAAGCGCTTCCCCGCGCTGCGCCGGTCCCTGGTGAAGTACACCTCCCTCTACACCGCGCTCGCCGAGGTCTACGGCGTCCGTCTCGCGGAGGCCGAGGAGACCATCGAGACCTCCCTCGCCACCCCGCGCGAGGCCGGGTTGCTCAGCACGGACGTGGGCCTGCCGATGCTGATGCTGTCCCGCCACTCATTGGACGGCGAGGGCCGCCCGGTGGAGTGGGTGCGCTCGGTGTACCGGGGCGACCGCTACAAGTTCGTGGCCCGGCTCAAGCGCCCGCAGGACTGAGCCCCTCCCCGGCGGGCCGCACGCCCGAGCCCGCCGGGGACCCCGAACGACCCCCGCACGACGGACGGACGCCGCGCCCCGGCCGGGGGCGACACCCGTCCCCCTGCTGTCCCAGGGGCCCCCAACCCGCCACCTGGACGGGCACCCGGCGAATGGCGTAGACCGGCCGCCGACCGCCGATCCGGAGCCGAACCGCCCCGAGTTGTCTGGACCTTTGTCGCCACCGCCAGGCCGGGCCGCAGGGCCCGCCGGACGTCACCCACCGTGACGGCGACCCCACCGCCGGCGGTTCGCACCACCCGCCGCCGAAGGCCACCGAAGGCCCCTCGACGGGGCGCCGCGAGACGCCCGCACACCCGGCGCCGGGCATCGTCCGGACGCCCCTCCCAGCCCCCGCCACACCCCGCGAACACCCCTCGACTGCGGTCGGCCCGGGGTACGTTCGCGGTCGCCGCGGAGCGGCCGACACCCCGCACCGCCAAGGTGCCGCGCGCCACACAGACACAACATGTGGGCTCCGTATCGAGGGCCAACACAAGATGTATGCTCATGCTCGCCGCCACCACAGGGGAATCCGGTGTGAATCCGGAACTGTCCCGCAACGGTGTGATCGGTGTGCTTTCGCACACCCACGAGTCCGATGACCTGATGGTGGCGCACCCGTTCCGACCGGTCCGGGTGGAGATGAGACGTCCGGGCCTCGTGGACTGGGTTGGTGGACGCGGCGTACCGCCTTCGGGCGGCACGCCCGCGTGCCCGCTGCCCACCTCCCCGCCAGGCCCGTGCCCAGCGAGGGAGAGCTACACGTGACCATCGCGCCAGCCGATCCGGCGTCAGTCGTCGATCAGGCTCCTGCGACCGAGCCGGCCGAGGCCCGGGGCCCGGGATCCGAGCGGACCGACGGCCCCGGGGCCGCGTTGCTGCGGACCCTGACCGACCTCACCGCCGACCTCCCCGACGCCGACCCCGGCCGGGTCGCCGCGGCGGCGCTGCGCGGCCGGTCCGCCCACGCCGACGAGGCCGAGCTGCGCGAACTCGCCACCGAGGCCGCGGCTGGCCTCATCTCCGAGGACCCGGCGTACTCCCGCCTCGCCGCCCGTCTCCTCACGGTCACCATCACCGCCGAAGCCGCCTCGCAGGGGGTGCGCACCTTCTCCGAGTCGGTCGCCACCGGGCACCGCGAAGGGCTGATCGCCGACCGCACCGCCGCCTTCGTCACCCGGCACACCGAGCGCCTGGACGCCCTGATCGACCGCGCCGCCGACGACCGGTTCGGGTACTTCGGCCTGCGCACCCTGCACAGCCGCTACCTGCTGCGCCACCCGCTCACCCGCAAGGTCGTGGAGACCCCGCAGCACTTCCTGCTGCGCGTCGCCTCCGGTCTCGCCGAGGACGACAGCGACCGTGCGGTGGACGAGGTCGCCTCGCTGTACGGCCTGATGAGCCGCCTCGACTACCTGCCCTCCTCGCCGACCCTGTTCAACTCCGGTACGCGGCACCCGCAGATGTCGTCCTGCTACCTGCTGGACTCCCCCAAGGACGAGCTGGACTCCATCTACGACCGGTACCACCAGGTCGCGCGGCTGTCGAAGCACGCGGGCGGCATCGGTCTGTCGTACTCCCGCATCCGTTCGCGGGGCTCCCTGATCCGCGGCACCAACGGCCACTCCAACGGCATCGTCCCCTTCCTCAAGACGCTCGATGCCTCGGTGGCCGCCGTCAACCAGGGCGGGCGCCGCAAGGGTGCGGCGGCCGTCTACCTAGAGACCTGGCACTCCGACATCGAGGAGTTCCTGGAGCTGCGGGACAACACCGGTGAGGACGCCCGGCGCACCCACAACCTGAACCTCGCGCACTGGGTGCCCGACGAGTTCATGCGCCGGGTCGCCGAGGACAGCGTCTGGTCGCTGTTCTCCCCGTCGGACGTGCCCGAGCTGGTCGACCTGTGGGGCGACGCGTTCGACACCGCGTACCGTGCGGCGGAGGCCGCCGGGCTCGCCCGCAAGACCATCCCGGCGCGCGACCTGTACGGGCGCATGATGCGGACGCTGGCGCAGACCGGCAACGGCTGGATGACGTTCAAGGACGCCGCCAACCGCACCGCCAACCAGACCGCCGAGCCCGGCCACACCGTCCACTCCTCCAACCTCTGCACGGAGATCCTGGAGGTCACGGACGACGGCGAGACCGCCGTGTGCAACCTGGGTTCGGTGAACCTCGGCGCGTTCGTCACCGGGGTGCGCACGCCCGGCGCGGACCCCGCCGACGCCATCGACTGGGACCGGCTGGACGCCGCCGTCCGCACCGCGGTGACGTTCCTCGACCGCGTCGTGGACATCAACTTCTACCCGACCGAGCAGGCCGGCCGCTCCAACTCCCGCTGGCGTCCGGTGGGCCTGGGCGCCATGGGCCTCCAGGACGTGTTCTTCCAGCTGCGGCTGCCCTTC
Source organism: Streptomyces sp. NPDC059816 (assembly GCF_042732055.1). Taxonomy (NCBI): domain Bacteria; kingdom Bacillati; phylum Actinomycetota; class Actinomycetes; order Kitasatosporales; family Streptomycetaceae; genus Streptomyces; species Streptomyces sp. NPDC059816. The sequence goes on along the minus strand of NZ_JBHWIQ010000012.1, from coordinate 3,292 downwards.
GACTCCGCCGAGGCCCGCGCGCTGTCCACCCGGATCGCCGAGCGCATCATGCTGATCGCGTACGAGGCGTCCGCCGACCTCGCCGAGCGGTCCGGCCCGTTCCCCGCCTGGGACAAGACCCGCACCGCCCGGGGCGTGCTCCACCCCGACCACTACGGCGTCACCCTGCACTGGGCCGAGCGGTGGGCGGCGCTGCGCGAGCGGATCGCCGTCACCGGGATGCGCAACTCGCTGCTGCTGGCCATCGCGCCGACCGCGACCATCGCGTCCATCGCCGGGGTCTACGAGTGCATCGAGCCCCAGGTGTCCAACCTGTTCAAGCGCGAAACGCTCAGCGGTGAGTTCCTCCAGGTCAACTCGTACCTGGTGCGGGACCTCAAGGAGCTGGGCGTGTGGGACGCCCGGACCCGCGAGGCGCTGCGCGAGTCCAGCGGATCGGTGCAGGACTTCCCGTGGATCCCCGAGGAGGTGCGGGCGCTGTACCGCACCGCGTGGGAGATCCCGCAGCGCGGCCTGATCGACATGGCCGCCGACCGCACCCCGTTCCTGGACCAGTCGCAGTCGCTGAACCTGTTCCTGGAGACGCCGACCATCGGCAAGCTCAGCTCGATGTACGCGTACGCATGGAAGTCGGGCCTGAAGACCACGTACTACCTGCGGTCGCGTCCGGCGACCCGGATCGCCCGCGCGGCCGGCTCGTCCACCGCCGAGCGCCCCGCCCCCACCCCGATCCCCGTGCAGCAGGCCGCGCCCGACGCGGACGCCGTCGCCTGCTCCCTGGAGAACCCCGAGTCCTGCGAGGCATGCCAGTAATGACCGTCCCCACCCAGGCCACCCGCGGCGGCCGTGCCCAGAACCTGCTGGACCCGGGCTTCGAGCTGACGCTGCGGCCCATGCGCTACCCGGACTTCTACGAGCGCTACCGCGACGCCATCAAGAACACCTGGACCGTCGAGGAGGTGGACCTCCACTCGGACGTCGCCGACCTCGCGAAGCTGTCGCCGGGCGAGCAGCACATGATCGGGCGGCTGGTGGCCTTCTTCGCCACCGGTGACTCGATCGTCGCCAACAACCTCGTCCTCACGCTGTACAAGCACATCAACTCCCCGGAAGCGCGGCTGTACCTGTCGCGCCAGCTCTTCGAGGAGGCCGTGCACGTCCAGTTCTATCTGACGCTGCTCGACACGTACCTGCCCGACCCGGACGACCGGGCCGCCGCGTTCGCCGCCGTCGAGAACATCCCCTCCATCCGCGAGAAGGCAGAGTTCTGCTTCAAGTGGATGGACTCGGTGGAGAAGCTGGACCAGCTGGAGAGCCGGTCGGACCGCCGACGGTTCCTGCTGAACCTGATCTGCTTCGCCGCCTGCATCGAGGGCCTGTTCTTCTACGGGGCGTTCGCCTACGTCTACTGGCTCCGCTCGCGCGGTCTGCTGCACGGGCTCGCGACCGGTACCAACTGGGTGTTCCGCGACGAGACGATGCACATGAGCTTCGCCTTCGAGGTGGTCGACACGGTCCGCAAGGAGGAGCCGGAGCTGTTCGACGACGCGCTCCAGCAGCAGGTCACCGACATGCTGCGGGAGGCCGTGGAGGCCGAGCTCCAGTTCGCCCGCGACCTGTGCGGCGAGGGCCTGCCCGGGATGAACACCGAGTCGATGCGGCAGTACCTGGAGTGCGTCGCCGACCAGCGCCTCCAGCGCCTCGGCTTCGCCCCGGTGTACGGCTCCGAGAACCCGTTCGCGTTCATGGAGCTCCAGGGCGTCCAGGAGCTGACCAACTTCTTCGAGCGCCGTCCCTCCGCCTACCAGGTGGCGGTGGAGGGCTCGGTCGGCTTCGACGACGACTTCTAGTCGTCCGGCGGTCCTAGGCCGCGAGGTCCAGGGAACGGCCCGGTGCCCCTTCGGGGCGGCCGGGCCGTTCCTCGTCCCCCGACCCTCTCTCGGCGGCCCGCAACTCCCGGTCGATGCGGCGTTCGTGCAGGTAGCCGGGGAGGGAGGGCGCCAGGAGGAGGGCGAGCACGAACGTGACGGTGAGGTAGTTCAGCAAGGTGTCCATGCCTTCACTGTCCCGCCCCGGCCGCCTCCGCGTCAGTGGCAGAAGTGCCATGCGCCCTCGACTTCCTGCCACCGCGCGCGCACACTGACCGCATGCTGAACAACGTGGCCGTGGTGCTCCTCGACGGGGTGCACCCCTTCGAACTGGGCGTCGTCTGCGAGGTCTTCGGCCTCGACCGCAGCGATCAGGGGCTGCCCGTCTACGACTTCGCGGTGGTCTCCGGCGAGGGTCCGCTGCTGACCACCCACGCGGGATTCTCGGTCCGGGTGGAGCACGGCCTCGAACGGCTGGAGGAGGCCGACCTCATCGCGATCCCGGCCGGCGAACAGTACGGCAGTCGGGAGTTCCCCGAACCGCTGCTCGACGCGTTGCGGCGGGCCACCGAGCGCGGCACCCGGGTGCTGTCGGTGTGTTCGGGGGTCTTCGTGCTCGGTGCGGCCGGGCTCCTCGACGACCGGCGCTGTGCGGCGCACTGGCGGCACGCCGACGAACTCGCCGTCCGCTTCCCCCGCGCCCGGGTGGAGCGGGACGTGCTGTACGTGGACGAGAACCCGGTGGTCACCTCGGCGGGTTCGGCCGCCGGGATCGACTCCTGTCTGCACATCGTCCGGCAGGAGCACGGCTCCGAGGTCGCCAACGCCATCGCCCGTCGGATGGTGGTGCCGCCGCACCGGGACGGCGGGCAGGCCCAGTACATCAAGCGGCCGATGCCCACTGCCCCCTGCGACACGGTCGGCGAGGTGCTGGTGTGGATGGGCCGCAACCTGGACCGGACGGTGACCGTCGAGGAGTTGGCGGACCGGGCCCACCTGTCCGCGCGGACGTTCGCCCGACGGTTCCGCCAGGAGACGGGCACCACCCCGTACCGCTGGCTGCTGCAACAACGGGTCCTGCTGGCACAGGAGTTGCTGGAGGAGACCGACGAGACGGTCGACTCGGTCGCCGGCCGCGCCGGCTTCGGGAACGCGGCCACGTTGCGTCACCACTTCCTCCGGGTGCTGGGCACCACCCCCCACGCCTACCGCCGCACCTTCCGCGGCCCCGTCGCCCTGGAGACCACCGGCTGACGGGCTCACCCCCGGCCCCGGTGGCCGGCCCTGCCGGGGCCGGCCACCGGCCACTCACTCCCGGGCCACCGGCTCAGAAAGTGTTGGGTAACCGGGTGATCACTCGTTCTTGAGATCGTCGGCGAGGCGGCGGGCTGCTTCGGTCTCGATGGGGCCGCGTGGTTCGATCT